>NZ_JBEZFT010000096.1:0-27164 GCF_040649595.1 Kribbella sp. NPDC048915
GCAAGGTGTACGTCGACACGCCGATGGGTGCGCTCGTCCAGGAGCTGCTGTTCAGCCGGGCGGTCAGCCGCGGGACGCGGCCGGGCCGCGAAATCGGGCCGAGGGATCGGGCCGAGGGATCGGGCCAGGGAACCGGCGAGTGGGTCGTCCGTGGGGCCTGAACATGGGGCGGGCTGTGGGGTCGGGCCGTAGGGCCTGGGGGTTCGCGCGAGGTCAGGCGATGGTGTTGAGGTCGGTGAGGGCGTCTTCGGGGAGGACGAGGTCGCGGGCGGCGATGTTTTCGCGGAGGTGGGCGACCGATGACGTGCCGGGGATGACGATGCTGGTGCTCGAGCGCTGGAGGAGCCAGGCCAGGGCGACCTGCTGAGGGGTGGCGTCGACGCGGGCCGCGACCTTTGTCAGGGTTTCGGACTGCAGCGGGCTGAATCCGCCGAGCGGGAAGAAAGATGCGAATGCGATGCCGTGCTCGGCGGCGTAGTCGACCACGTCGTCGTCGTGGCGGCGGACCAGGTTGTAGAGGTTCTGGATCGTGACCACCGGGGCGATCGCCTGGGCCTCGCGGATCTGCGGGATCGTGACGCCGCTGAGGCCGAGGTGCTTGATCAGGCCCTCCTGCTGGAGTTCGGCGAGCGCCGTGAAGGAGTCCGCGATGGATTCCGTGCTGCCGCCGTCGTGCGCCGCCGTCCGCAGGTTGACCACGTCCAGGGCGTCGAGACCGAGGTGTTCCAGGTTGTCGTGGACCTGCGCCTTCAGCTCGGCGGGGGAAAGCGCCGGGATCCACGAGGCGTCGTCGCCGCGCCGCGCGCCCACCTTGGTCACGATGTGCAGGTCGGCCGGGTACGGGTACAGCGCCTCCTTGATCAGTTCGTTGACCACGTACGGTCCGTAGAAGTCGCTGGTGTCGATGTGCGTGACGCCCAGGTCGACGGCCGCCCGCAGTACGGCGAGCGCCTGGTCGCGGTCCTTCGGCGGTCCGAAGACGCCGGGGCCGGCCAGTTGCATGGCGCCGTACCCCATCCGGGTGATGGTCAGGTCGTCGGCGAGGGTGATGGTTGAGTTCGTCATGTTTCCACTGTTCGTCGGCGCGCGGCGACCTGGGATTGCCCCCTTGTTCCTGGGAGTGACAGGACCCAGTCACCGCGGCCGGCCGCGGACTACCGTGGAGTCATGGACGGTACGAATGCGTTGGGCGAGTTCCTCCGCGCCCGGCGCGAGCAGGTCCGGCCCGAGGACGTCGGCATCCGTAGCATCGGCCTGCGCCGCGTGCCGGGGCTGCGGCGCGAAGAGGTTGCGATGCTCGCCGGGATCAGCTCGGACTACTACCTCCGCCTCGAGCAGGGCCGCGACCGCAACCCGTCGGTGCAGGTCCTCGAGGCGCTGGCCGACGTACTGCGTCTGGACGCCGACGCCACCGCGTACCTGCTCGGTCTCGCCCAGGACCGCTCGACTCCCAAACCACGCGGCCGCAGCGGCCAACGTCGTACGGAGCAGGCGCCGGAGAGCATCGTCGAGCTGATCAACGGCTGGCCCAACAACCCGGCGTACGTGCAGAACAAGTACACCGACGTGCTCGCGGTCAACGCCCTCTGCGCAGCCCTCTCGCCGAACTACGCCGTTGGGGTCAACCTGATCTCCGCCGTCCTGCTCGACCCGCGCGAGCGCGACCTGCGCCGGGACTGGGAGGAGTTGACCGAGGAAGGTGTCGGGGCCTTGCGCTCCGAGCTCGGACCCAATGTCGACGACCCGCGGCTGAAGGAACTGGTCGGCGACCTCTCGGTACGCAGCGAACGCTTCCGGCAGCTGTGGGCCCGGCACGAGGTCCGGACTCGGCGCGGGCGGGTGAGCCGGATGACCCATCCGGAGGTCGGCGACCTCGACCTCCGGTCGGACAAGCTCACGATCAGCGGCACCGACAACATCACGCTCGTCGTCTTCCACGCCGCCCCCGGATCACGCGACGAGGAATCGCTCGCCTTGCTGGGCAGCCTGGTCGCACCCCAGCAGACAACACAGCAGTCGACCCACGAGGCGACCCGTGTCAGGCCGAGCGAGCGAAAGCCCGAATGATTTCCGGGTACGCCGCGAACGCCGTGCCCGCGTGGTCGACGGCGCCCATCGAGTGCACGGTCACGTCCGCACCGCGCGCCCGCAGCCGATCCGCGCACACGTCGGCGTTGGCGGCGACCACGTCGGTGTCCTTTGTCCCGCTGTAGAGATGCACCGGGACCCGCGGCGTCCAGTCCTTGCACACCTGGTCCGCGGCCTGCAACGCCCGCAGGAACCGCCCGCTCGGGTGCTGCAACCGCTGCGTGAACGACGGCGTCAACAGCTTCTCCGGTGAGTCCGGCAGCGCCGCCGCGATCTCCTCGTCCGGGTGCGTCCCGTCGAAGAGCCCTTCGATCGTCGACGCGTACGGCGCCTGGAACGCCTCGCGCGGATCGTCGTACAGCCCGACGGTCCGGTTCCACGCGGTCACGAAGTACGCGAGGTAGAAGGTCGCCGTGGCCGGTGCCACGCGCCCGTCGAAGGTCCCGGGCAGCTCGGTTCCGAGCAGGTCGTACGGTCCCGCGACGGCACGGATCGTCCCGAGCCGGAACGGCCCGGCCTCGCCGCGGCTCAACGCGCGACCGAGCGCGAGGGACGCGCGTCCGCCCTGGGAGAACCCGGTGACCAGCACGTCCCGCTTCAGCGCCACGCCGTGGCGGGCCGCGAACGTACGGGCCGCGAGCAACAGGTCCGCCGACGATGTGGTCTCCGTCTTCGTGTCGACGTACGGCGGCCGGCCGGGCCCCAGACCGAGCCCGAGGTAGTCGGGCGCCACACCGACGAGGCCTTGCCCGGCGAACAGCGCCGTGACCAGCCGATCTGTCGACGTCGGGTCGACGGAGGCAGCGTCCGCCTTGCTCGGGAGAGTCCCGTGCAGGTACTCCGCGACAGTGAGCGCACCGCGCCGGCCGTCCGGCAGGACGACGATGCCGCTGGCGGTCGTCGGCCGCCCGTCATGGTCGATGGTCCGATAGATCAGGCGGTACGCCGTGACGCCGTACGTCGACCGTGGTGCACCGGGGAAGTCGACGGCCGCTGCGTCGAGTTGGGCCGCGGTGAGGTGAGCGAGCCGGACCGCGGAGACCAGTGAGCCACGGGGTGCGTGGACGCCGGCCACCGCGCCCTCGGCGAGTGTCGGCTGGGCGACTGCGGCGTAGGCGGACAGTGGGGCGGACAGGGGGAACGCGAGCAGCCCGGCGGTGGCGAGCGTGGCGGCGACGGTTTTCGTCAGGCGAGAAGTCATGTCCTCAACCCAACCGTCGCCGGCACACCCGGTGAATGGTGCGAACTCCCCACGCCGAGTGGACCTAGGCCTACCCGGCGTCTGGGCCGTTTGTCACTGCGTCAGACTGTGGTACAGCTCGACGGTGCGCTGCGCGACGGCGTCCCAGCCGAATTGCGAAACCGCTCGGTCCCGGCCTGCCTTGCCCATCGCAGCCGCTCGCGACGGGTCGTCGACCAGTGCGTTGATGCCGTCCGCGAGCCCGCGTTCGAACGTGTCGGTGTCGTTCTCGTCGTACGGCACCAGGATGCCGGTGACGCCGTCGTCGACGACCTCGGGAATGCCGCCGACCGCGCTCGCGACCACCGCGGTTTCGCAGGCCATCGCCTCGAGGTTCACGATGCCGAGCGGCTCGTAGACGGACGGGCAGCAGAAGGCCAGCGCGTGCGTCAGGACCTGCCGGACCTCCTCGCGGGGCAGCATCTCCGACACCACGAACACGCCGTCGCGTGCCGCCCGCAGGTCCTCGATCAGCGCGTCGGTCTCGGTCTTCAGCTCGACCGTGTCGGCCGCTCCGGCCAGCAGCACGAGCTGCACGGACGGGTCGAGCCGCAGCCCGGCCCGGAGCAGGTGCGGCACGCCCTTCTGCCGGGTGATCCGGCCGACGAACGTCACGTACGGGCGGCTGAGGTCGACACCGAGCCGCTCGAGGACGTACGTCGACGGGTCGGGGCGGTAGAACTCCGCGTCGATCCCGTTCGAGATCACGTGCACCTTCGCCGGGTCGACCGACGGGTAGCAGTCCAGCACGTCGTCCCGCATTCCGCGGCTGACCGCGACCACCGCGTCGGCGGCCTCGTACGCGGTCCGTTCGGCCCAGCTCGACAGCCGGTAGCCGCCGCCGAGCTGCTCGGCCTTCCACGGGCGCCGCGGCTCCAGCGAGTGGGCGGTCACCACGTGCGGTACGCCGTACAGCAGCTTGGCCCAGTGCCCCGCCATGTTCGCGTACCACGTGTGGGAGTGCACGAGCTGCGCGTCACCGACCGCGGCGGTCATCGTCAGGTCGGTGGACAGGATCCGCAGCGCGGCGTTCGCGTTCGGGATCCGCGCGTCGTCCTCGGAGTGCGCGGTCGCGCCCTTGCGCGGCTCGCCCATGCAGTGCACGTCCACGTCGACCAGCCGGCGCAGCTCGCGGACCAGGAAGTCCACGTGCACCCCCGCCCCGCCGTACACGTCCGGGGGATACTCACGCGTCAGAATGGCGACCTTCATACCGCCCGACGATAGGTCATCAGGACACTTGTGTCGGCACCCAGAAGCGCAGCTTTCCGTGTCGTTCGTCTTCCAATTCGCCACCGGCCGCCACGATCACCTTGCGTGAGGCGGCGTTGTCGACGTCGCAGGTGACCAGCGCCGGGTCGATGCCGAGGCCGGCCGCGATCGGCAGCGACTGGGCGAGCATCTGGGTCGCGTACCCGCGGCGGCGGGCCGACGGGCGGACGCAGTACCCGATGTGGCCGCCGACCTCGGTCAGCGCCGGGGTGAGGTCGTGGCGGATCGCGAGCCGGCCGAGGAACTCGACCCCGTCGACGAACCACAGCACGGTCTGGTGCACCATGCCCGCGGCGAGCTCGGTCGCCGGCTCCGCCTCGCGCCGGATCGCCTGGACCAGACGGCCGAACTCGGCCGGATCGGCGGCCTGCTCGCGGGTCCACTCGGGCTCGTCGCGGGCGATCGACCGCGCGCCCATCCAGTGCTCGAACCCCGGCTCGAGCTCGTCCCAGGCCGCGAGGAACGATCGGTGCACAGCCACGGACGGAACGACGAGGATCGGCATCTTCCCAGTGTGGCGACGCGCGCAAACGCTTATGCCCCGGCGAATCCGGAGCTAAGGTGCGGACATGGCAAAGGCGCCCAGAGTTCTCGGAATCGTACTGGCCGGCGGTGAGGGCAAGCGGCTGATGCCGCTGACGGCGGACCGGGCCAAACCGGCCGTGCCGTTCGGCGGCAGTTATCGCCTGATCGACTTCGTCTTGTCGAACCTGGTCAACGCCGGCTACCGAAATCTCTGCGTGCTGACGCAGTACAAGTCGCATTCACTCGACCGCCATGTGACGCTGACCTGGCGGATGTCGACGTTCCTCGGCAACTACGTCACCTGCGTCCCGGCGCAGCAGCGGCTCGGACCGCAGTGGTACCAGGGCAGCGCGGACGCGATCTACCAGTCGATGAACCTGATCAACGACGCGGACCCGGAGTACATCGTGGTCTTCGGCGCCGACCACGTGTACCGGATGGACGCCTCGCAGATGGTCGCCGCGCACATCGAGCGCGGGAACGGCGTGACCGTCGCAGGCATCCGGGTGCCGCGGGTCGAGGCGACCGAGTTCGGCGTGATCAAGACCGGTCCGGACGGCAAGGTGATCGAGGAGTTCCTGGAGAAGCCGGCCGATCCGCCGGGCCTGCCGGACGCGCCGGACGAGACGTTCGCGTCGATGGGCAACTACGTGTTCACCCGCGACGTGCTGGTCGAGGCGCTGCGCAAGGACGCCGCGAACCCGGCCTCCCGGCACGACATGGGCGGCGACATCGTCCCGATGCTCGTTGCCGAGGGCAAGGCCGGGGTGTACGACTTCAAGGACAACGACGTACCGGGTGCGCTGGACCGGGACCGCTCGTACTGGCGGGACGTCGGCTCGCTGGACTCGTACCACGAGGCGCACATGGACCTGGTGTCGATTCAGCCGGTGTTCAACCTGTACAACCACGACTGGCCGATCTTCACCTCGCACCCGCAGCTGCCCGGCGCGAAGTTCACCGACGACGCGACCGTGGGCGAGTCGATCGTCTGCCAGGGCTCGATCGTGTCCGGCGCACATGTCGACCACTCGGTGCTCGGGTCGAACGTGATCGTCCACGCCGGCGCCGACATCCAGCGCTCGGTGATCATGGACAACTGCCGGATCGGCCGCAACGTCGTGCTGAAGAACGTGATCCTGGACAAGAACATCGTGGTCCCGGACGGAACCGAGATCGGCGTCGATCCGGACTACGACCGCGAGCGCGGGTTCACCGTGTCAAAGGGCGGCGTGACCGTGCTCGGCAAGGGGCAGGTGATCGAGCCGCCGAAGGCCGCGACCGAAGGGGCTCCCGAGGCGTGACGCCGGCCGAGGCGAAGGCACTGGAACTCGATGCCGCGGACCCCGGGCACCGGGAGCTGTTCGACGTGCCGCCCGCGCAGGGCGGCGCCTACCCCGAGGTGGCGTACTTCGCCGGCAATTCGCTCGGTCTGCGGCCGAAGGCGACGCGCGTCGAACTGCTCGAGGATCTGGACGCGTGGGCCGAGCTCGGTGTCGAGGGTCATCTGGATGCCGCGCGTCCGTGGCTGCCGTACCACGAGTTGCTGACCGGTCCGGCCGCGCGGCTCGTCGGTGCGCTGCCGAGTGAGACGGTCGTGATGAACACGCTCACCGTCAACCTGCACCTGTTGATGGTGTCGTTCTACCGGCCGACCAGGTCGCGGCACCGCATCGTCATCGAGGACACCGCGTTCCCCTCGGACAGTTACGCCGTACGGTCGCAGGCACGGTTCCATGGGTACGACCCGGAGGATGCTGTCGTTCGGCTGCGGCCGCGGCCGGGGGAGAGCAGCTTGCGGACGGCGGACGTCGTGGAGCAGCTCGGTGGTGACGTGGCGCTCGTCCTGCTCGGTGGGGTGAACTACCTGACCGGTGAGCTGATGGACATTCCGGCGATCACCAAGGCCGGTCACGCGGCCGGGGCGATGGTCGGGTGGGACCTCGCGCATGCGGCCGGGAACGTGCCGCTGCAGCTGCATGAGTGGAGTGTCGACTTCGCGGCCTGGTGTTCGTACAAGTATTTGAACTCCGGTCCGGGGGCTGTCGCCGGGGCGTTCGTGCATGAGCGGCATCTGGGTGCGGAGCTGCCGCGGTTCGAGGGCTGGTGGAGTACGGAGGCGAAGACCCGGTTCGAGATGACGCCCGAATCGCGGCCGCCGGCGAGCGCGGACGCCTGGCAGGTGTCCAACCCGCCGATCTTCTCGATGAGCCCGGTGCGGACGTCGCTGTCGATCTTCGACCGGATCGGGATGCCGGCGCTCCGGGAGCGGAGCCTGCGGTTGACCGGGTACCTGGAAAAGGGGCTGGACGACGTCGAAATCCTCACGCCCGCGGACCCGGCGCGCCGCGGGGCGCAACTGTCGGTGCGGGTCGGACGTGGCGCCGGTGAGCTGTCGCGGCGGCTGCGGCTCGAGTACGGCGTGATCGCCGACTCCCGCGAACCCGACGTACTGCGGCTCGCGCCGGTGCCGCTGTACTCGACGTACCACGACTGCTGGCGAGCTGCTTCGGCATTGAAGGAGGTCATGCGATGACGGTCGCGATCGTCGGTGCCGGCCTGACCGGCTCGTTACTCGCCTGCTTCCTCGCGCGGCGCGGGCTGTCGGTGACGCTGTACGAGCGCCGCCCGGATCCCCGCGTCGCAGAGGTGGAGCGCGGCCGGTCGATCAACCTGGCCATCTCCGAACGCGGGCTGGACGCGCTGCGGCGGATCGGTCTGGTGGACGAGGTGATGGCCGACGCGCTGCCGATGAAGGGCCGGATGATCCACCCGGTCGAGGGGCCGCTGGACTTCCAGCCGTACTCGGCTTCGGGTGACCGGGCGATCAACTCGATCAGTCGGGGCGCGCTGAACAACGCCTTGCTGTCCGCGGCGTCCGCCGCCGACGGGGTCACGATCGAGTTCGAGCATCGGCTGGTCGAGCTGGACTCGGCGGTGGGGCGGATGGTGTTCGCGACACCGTCGGGGAAGGTCTCGGTGACCGCCGACGTGGTGCTCGGCGCGGACGGTGCGGGATCCGCGGTCCGCGAGCAGTTGCTTGCCGAGGGCATCGTTTCGGAGAATGTCGACTTCCTGGACTACGGGTACAAGGAGCTGTCGATCCCTTCGGTCAACGGCGAGTTCGCGCTGGATCCGGGGGCGCTGCACATCTGGCCGCGCGGTACGTCGATGATGATCGCGCTGCCGAATCCGGACCGCTCGTTCACCTGCACGCTGTTCTGGCCGTCCGGGTCCTTCGATGCACTGACCACCGGCGTGGGCATCGAGCAGCACTTCCGGGAGCACTATCCGGATCTGTTGCCGATGGCACCGGATCTGGTGGACGACTACCTGAACAATCCAGTTGGCGTCCTCGGGACGGTGCACGCGCAACCCTGGCAGGCACACGGGCGGACGGCGTTGCTCGGCGACGCGGCGCACGCGATCGTCCCGTTCTACGGGCAAGGCGCCAACTGTGCCTTCGAGGACGTCGTGGAGCTGGACCGTTGCCTCGACGACACCGGCGGCTCGTGGGCGCGCGCCCTGCCGCTGTTCGAGACGCGCCGCCGGGAGAACACCGAGGCGATCGCGGAGATGGCGCTCGACAACTTCGTCGAGATGCGCGACAAGGTGGCATCACCGGTCTTCCGGCTGCAGAAACAGGTCGAGCACACGTTGGAGCGCCTCCTCCCTGGCACCTACGTCTCCCGCTACGAACTCGTCTCCTTCAGCACCACGCCGTACGCCGAAGTCCAACGCCGCGTGCGCCGCCAGCATCAGGTCCTGGGCGCAGCCGTGGCAACGCTGGCCGCCGGCGCCCTGACCCTCGCCCGCCGAGCGAGGCGATCCCGATGACCTTCCTCCCACCGCACCCCGCATCACCCCACCGCGCCCCCACGTACCCCGCGCCGTTAACCCCTCGAACGTCGGAAGGTGCGAGGAGGTGGGGGTGGTGAGTTTGTGGTCGGAGGAGTTGTTGACCGGGCAGCCGTCGTCGGTGGGGGTGCTGCGGCACTTTGTCGGCGGGCGGTTCGTGGAGAGCGCGTCGCGGTTCGCCAAGGTTTCGCCGGTGACCGGACAGCAGATCTTCGACGTGTGCGAGGCCGACGAATCCACCGTGGACGCGGCAGTGAGTGCGGCGCGGGCGGCGTTGCGCGGGCCGTGGGGGCGGATGAGCGAGCAGGAGCGGGCCGCCGTACTGCGCCGGGTCGCGGACGGACTGGAGCGGCGGTTCGAAGATCTGGTGGCGGCCGAGGTCGGTGACACCGGGAAGTCGATCAGCCAGGCGCGGACGCTCGACATCCCGCGCGGTGCGGCCAACTTTCGCGCGTTCGCAGACTTCGCGACGACGCTGCCCACCGAGTCGTACCGGAGCACGCTGCCGGACGGGCGGCAGGCGCTGAACTATGCCGTCCGGAAGCCGGTCGGCGTGGTCGCGATCGTCGTCCCGTGGAACCTTCCGTTGTTGCTGCTGACCTGGAAGGTTGCGCCCGCGCTGGCCTGCGGCAACGCGGTCGTGGTGAAGCCGTCCGAGGAGACACCGTCGTCGGCGACCGTACTTGCGGAGGTGCTGGCGGAGGCCGGCGTACCCGACGGAGTCTTCAACCTCGTGCACGGATTCGGCCCGTCGTCGGCGGGGGAGTACCTGACTCGGCATCCGGGGGTGGACGCGATCACGTTCACGGGTGAGTCGGCGACCGGTACGGCGATTGCGAAGGTGGCTGCCGACCGCGTCAAGGCGGTGTCCTTCGAGCTGGGCGGGAAGAACGCCGGCCTGATCTTCGCGGACTGTGATCTCGACGCGGCCGTCGAGGGATCGGTCCGTTCGGTGTTCACGAACGGCGGGCAGGTCTGCCTGTGCACCGAGCGGCTGTACGTCGAGCGGCCGATCTTCGAGGAGTTCACCTCCCGGCTGGCGACGCGCGCCGGCGAGCTGACGTACGGCTGGCCCGCGGACGAGGCCACGATGAACATGCCGCTGATCTCGAAACAGCACCGCGACAAGGTTCTCTCGTACTACGACCTCGCCCGGACCGAAGGTGCCGACGTTCGCGCCGGGGGCGGCGTACCGACGTTCGGCGATGCCCGCGACGGTGGTTGCTACGTACAACCAACCGTGGTGACCGGACTGCCCGCGGACGCCCGGACGAACCGCGAGGAGATCTTCGGGCCGATCTGCCATGTCGCGCCGTTCGACACCGAGGAAGAGGCGTACGCGCTCGCCAATGACTCCGATTACGGGCTGGCGGCAACGGTCTGGACCCGGGACGTCGGACGCGCGCACCGCGCCGGCGCGGCGCTCGACGTCGGGCTGTGCTGGGTGAACACGTGGTTCCTCCGCGACCTGCGGACCCCGTTCGGCGGCGTGAAACTGTCCGGTGTCGGCCGCGAGGGCGGCCGCCACTCCGTCGACTTCTACACCGAAACCACCAACGTCTGCGTGGAGCTTTCATGACCGTGGTACCAGGGAAAGCCACTCCGCGCGGGCGGTTTCCGCATCTGAAGGTGAGTGGTGGATTCGCGTTCGTGTCCGGGACGTCGAGCCGGCGGCCGGACAACACCATCGCCGGGGCCTCGGTGGACGAGCTCGGCACGGTCGAGCTCGACATCCGGGTACAGACGCGCGCCGTCCTGGAGAACCTGCGCGACATCCTCGGGGCGGTCGGGGCCGGCCTCGAGGACCTCGTCAGCGTGACGACGTACCTGGTGTCGATGAACGACTTCGGCGGCTACAACGAGGTGTACGCCGAGTTCTTCGACGAATCCGGCCCCGCGCGCACGACGGTCGCGGTGCATCAGCTGCCGCATCCCCACCTGCTGATCGAGATGTCCGGAACGGCGGCGATCCCGCTCAAGGAGGAGTAGGACCATGGTCAACCTGCAGTCGACGAACTTTCCGCAGTGGATCGAGGAGAACAAACACCTGCTGAAGCCGCCGGTCGGCAACAAGCAGATGTTCCCCACCGGCGACGACTTCATCACGATGGTCGTCGGCGGCCCGAACCAGCGCACCGACTACCACGTCGACCCGTACGAGGAGTTCTTCTACCAGATCTCCGGTGAGCTGCGGGTGAACGTGATGACCGACGACGGTCCGGCGACGGTCGAGGTGAACGCCGGTGAAATGTGGGTGCTGCCGCGGAACATGCCGCACTCCCCGCAGCGCGGCCCGAACTCGATCGGCCTGGTGATCGAGCGTGTCCGGGAGCCCGGGGTGCTGGAGAAGTTCCGCTGGTACTGCGGGAACTGCAACGCGATCGTCCACGAGGTCGAGCTCCAGGTCACCGACATCGTCGCGGACCTGCCGCCGGTGTTCAACGCGTTCTACGACAGCGAAGCGGCCCGCACCTGCCCGCAGTGCGGCACCGTCCACCCAGGTAAGGCGTAACGTCCACGCCGCTCGGGCCGGTGGTGTGGCGGCGCGGAACAGGAGGTGGTGGCGGTGGCGGTCGACGTACACACGCATCTGGTGCCGAAGGGGTGGCCGGATCTGGCCGCGGCCTGCGGTGGGGGCGGGTGGCCGTGGCTGCGGATCGACTCCGAACGCGCCGCGATGATCATGATCGGGTCGACGGAGTTCCGCCCGATCGGTCCGCAGGCCTGGGATCCGGCGGTCCGTCGCGCCGATATGGATGCCGACGGCATCGATCTCCAGGTGGTGTCGCCGACCCCGGTGTTCTTCGGGTACGAGCGTCCCGCGGCGCAGGCGGTGCAGCTCGCGCGGATCTTCAACGACCTCACCCTGGAGACGCTGGCCGGGGACGACCGGTTCATACCGTTCTGCCAGGTGCCGTTGCAGGATCCGGACCTGGCCTGCGCGGAACTCGACCGCTGCCGCGCGGCCGGCCATGAGGGGGTGGAGATCGGCAACCACGTCGGCGACAAGGACCTCGACGACGCCGGGATCGTTGCCTTTCTCAAACACTGCGCGGAGACCGGGATGCCGGTACTGGTGCATCCGTGGGACATGCCGGGCGGTCCGCGGCTGGACCGATGGATGGCGCGCTGGCTGACCGGGATGCCCGCCGAGACCCATTTGTCGCTGCTGGCGATGATCCTCGGTGGCGCGTTCGACGTCCTGCCCGCGTCGCTGCAGATCTGTTTCGCCCACGGTGGCGGGAGTTTCGCGTTCTGGCTCGGCCGGGTCGAGAACGCGTGGCATCGGCGCGGGGACGTGGTGCGTGGTTGCTCGCAGCATCCTCCGTCGGCGTACCTGGACCGGATCCTGGTCGACACGGTGGTGTTCGAATCAGCCCCATTGCGGCTTCTTGTCGATACCTTGGGGGTTGACCGTGTTCTGGTCGGCAGTGACTATCCCTATCCATTGGGTGAGCGGCCGGTCGGGGAGGTGGTGCGAAAGGCCGACTTCCTGACCGCGGAGCAGCAGCACAAACTGCTCACCGCGAACGCCCTGCGTTATCTCGGGAGGTCTGATGAGTGAGGACCGATCGGTCCTGTCGCGCAAGGGGCCGGAGCCGGACGAGGAACTCAAGTACGGCGACCACGCGGACCAGGTGATCGACTACTGGCACGCGAAGGAGTACCGGCCGCTGGTGGTGTTCCTGCACGGCGGGTTCTGGCGGCCGGAGTACGACCGGATGCACGCGCGCTCACTCGGGGCGGCGTTGTCCGACCTCGGCTGGCCGTCGCTCTCGGTGGAGTACCGCCGCGAGCCGGGCAACCCCGATGTCACCACGGGCGACGTCCGTACGGCGCTGGAGGCGCTGCCCGACCTGCTGGACGTCCACGCGGGCTACGTGCTGATGGGGCACTCGGCCGGCGGTCAACTCGCGCTGTGGGCCGCGGCGACGCTCAACCCGGTGCAGCTACGCGGCGTGGTCGCGTTGGCTCCGGTGGCCGACCTGTTGATGGCCGACCAGCAGATGCTGGGGGACGGCGCCGTCCAGGCGTTCATCGGCAGCGGCGTCCGCAACGACCTGGACCCCGTCCACCTCCCCGCCTCCATCGCTCCGGTCACCCTGATCCACGGCGTCAACGACACGGTCGTCCCGATCACCATCACCGAGTCCTACTTCGCCGCCCACCCCACCGCCCACTTCCACCGCATCGACCATTGCGGCCACTACGAACTGATAGACCCCCAGTCCGACCCCTGGCACCAGGTAACGACCCAACTGACCCGCCTCACCACCTGACGCCTCACCCACCCCGGAACCCGCCGCCAGACAGCGCCGCGGCACCCGACGGTCCCCCCTACTTCAGGCGTTTGGCGGCGGTGAGGAGGCCTTCGGAGGTGGGGAGGAGGGCCGAGACCAGGTCGTCGTCGTCGCGGACGGCGCGGATCAGGTCTCGGAGCGCCATCGTGTCGGGATCACGGTGCGCGGGGTCGGCGACGCGGCCGCCGGTGAGGATGCCGGCGAAGACGACGAGGCCGCCGGGGCGGAGCAGACGCAGGGCCTCGTGCAGGTACGCCGTGTTCTCGCGCCGGTCGGCGTCGCAGAACACCAGGTCGTAGTGGCCGTCGGTGAGCCGCGAAACGACGTCCAGTCCGGCGCCGGCGATCAGCCGGAACCTCCGCGACGCGACGCCCGCGTCGAGGAAGGTCTTGCGCGCGAGCCGCTGGTTCTCCGCGTCGATGTCGACCGTGGTGAGTGTGCCGTCGGACCGCATGCCGCGCAGCAGGGCCAGCCCGGACACGCCGGTACCGGTGCCGATCTCGACGACGGCCTTCGCGCCGGCGCCCGCGGCGAGCAGGCTCAGCGCGGCGGCCGCTCCGGGTCCGATCGGGGCGACACCGCTGTCCGCGGCGCTCGCCCGCGCACCGGTGACGACTTCGTCCTCACCGGTGTAGTCCTCGGCGTACGCCCAGGACGTCGGGTCGATGCCGGTGGCGATGGCGTCCTCCCAGTGGTCAGCGAAGTGATGTGCGGCTGCGGTACCCATGCTGAACCGAAGCCTAGCGGTTGGCGGACCGCTTTCCGTGGCGCACGCGCGGAGGCTGCGCACTCCTGCTCATAACAACCTTGCCCTGATCAGATATGATCGTCTTTACGAGACGTGACTCACCTGTGTGAGGGAGGTGTGCGGAGTGGGATCAGGCGCGGATGACGTCGATGCCGGCTTCCTTGAAGACGGCCAGCTGGGTCTCGTCGGCCTGGGCGTCGGTGACCAGCGTGTCGATCTCGCTGAGCTCGCAGATCCGGGCGAAGGCCCGCTGCCCGAGCTTGGAGGAGTCCGCCACCACGACCACCTTCGCGGCCCGGCTGACGATCAGCTGGTTGATGTTCGCCTCGCCCTCGTGATGAGCGGTCGCGCCGGTCTCGTCGATCCCGTCGACACCGATGAAGGCGATGTCCAGCGAGAGGTCGGACAGGATCCGGTGCGAGAGCGGGCCGATCATCTCGTAGGACTGCGGCCGCGCCACGCCGCCGGTCAGCACCATCTTCACGTGCGGCCGGACGATCAGCTCGTTGGCGATGTTCAGGGCGTTGGTCACCAGCGTGAAGGCCGGTTCCCCGTGCTCCGCGGACAGCTCCGGCCGGGTCGCGAGCGTCCGCGCCACCTCGGAGATCGTCGTCCCGCCGTTCATGCCGATCACCATGCCGCGGCGGACCAGCGTGGCGGCCGCCTGCGCGATCCGCTGCTTCTCGGACGCGAAACGCGCAGTCTTGTAGCGCAGTGGCAGGTCGTAGGAGACCGCGTTGGCGACGGCGCCGCCGCGGGTCCGGGTGAGGAGCTGCTGCTTGCCGAGATGGTCCAGATCGCGCCGGATCGTGGCCGCGGACACGTGCAATTGCTCGGCGAGCTCGTCGACGTCGATGGCGCCTTTCTCGGCGAGCGACTCGAGCAAGGTGTTCAGGCGTTCATAACGCTTCACCCGGGGCTCCTCCTTCACACAATCGGTCAGCCCGGTGGCGGCTGGTTGGCACCATTCGATCACGTTCGAGCAGTTTCGACCATGACAAGTGCGGAGACGACATGACCGACACGCCTTTTGTGAGCACGGAGATCGCCACTCAGCCGGACCTCTGGAGGCAGGTCTCGGACGGTTTCGCGCAGTACGGCGGTGCACTTCCGAAGCCGGGTCAGCGGGTCGCCGCGGTGGGCTGCGGCACCTCCTGGTTCATGGCGATGGCCTACGCCGCGCTGCGCGAGGACCTCGGCCAGGGCGAGACCGACGCGTTCGCCGGTTCGGAGTTCCCGGCGGGGCGCTCGTACGACGCGGTCGTGGTGATCAGCCGGTCCGGTACGACGACCGAGGTGCTCGACCTGATCCGCGCCACCGACCTGCCGACCGTGGCGATCACCGCGGTCGCGGATTCGCCGATCGTGGAGCTGGCCGACCGGACCATCGTGCTGGACTTCGCCGACGAGCAGTCCGTCGTCCAGACGCGGTTCGCGACCACCACGCTGGCGCTGCTGCGCGCGTCGCTCGGCGAAGACCTGTCGAAGGCCGCTGCGGACGCTCAGACCGCACTGACCGTCGACGTCGACGAGTTGGCCAAGCTGGAGCAGATGACGTACGTCGGTACGCGATGGACCGTCGGCCTGGCGCACGAGGCCGCGCTGAAGCAGCGTGAGGCCGCGTCGGCGTGGACCGAGGCATATCCGGCGATGGACTACCGGCACGGCCCGATCGCGATCGCCCAGCCGGGCCGCGGCGTCTGGGTGTTCGGCGAGCCGCCGGCGGGTCTGCTCGAGGACATCGCCGCCACCGGCGCCACCGTCGTACACCACCCCGAGCTGGATCCGATGGCCTCGCTCGTCGTCGCCCAGCGAGTGGCCGTCGCCAAGTCGCTCGCCCTCGGCCTCAACCCGGACCAGCCCCGCAGCCTGACCCGCTCGGTCATCCTCGGCTGACCGCGGGCGTCATGGGCGCGTCCATCGTCCACCCCAACGCCGTGTAGAGCGCCCGGCCGTCCTCGGTGCCTACCAGGACGCCGGTCGTCGCGCCGGCGTCTTGTGCGGCGCTCGACAAGCCGTAGCGGACCGCGTGGCCGGGCAGCCCGACGTCGATGCGGTAGCAGTTCGGCAACCGGACAGGCGCTGGGGTGTTGCGGACGACGGACCAGCCATGGCCCCAGGCGTCAAGCATGAACCGGAACCTTCCTGGTGAGTGCGGACAAGCGGCCGAGCCCCGCGGCGAGCAGCAATCCCGCGGCGACGATCAACAGGGTCGTTCGGGAGCCGGCGATCGGCACCAGCAAGCCGGCGGCTGCCTGGCCGAGGGCAGCGGCGCCGACTCGCAGGCTGGCCGCTGTGGTGCTCACCCGGCCTTGGAGTGCAGCAGGACTGTACTGCTGCCGCGCCGCGAACATCGACGGCAGCGTAGGCCCCTCAGCAAGCCCTGCGACGACGGCCAGCGCCAGTAGTACGACGAACGACGATGCGAGCGGCCAGCTGCCCAGAACCACGCCGTACGCCGCAATGGACACCATGACGATGTACTCGGGGCGCCAGCGCGGTTGGATACGCCCCAGGAGCAGTGCCGTCGTCACGCTGCCGATCTCGAGGGCTGTCCACAGGTAGCCGGCCGCTGACTCGGGGTGGCCCAGTGCACGCATGTGAACGGGCAGCGTGATGAGCAGGACGCCGGTGAAGCCCATCAGCAGCGTTGTCGTCACGGTCGACGCCCGTAGTCGCGGAGTCCGCGCCAAATGCACCAGTCCGCTGACCACAGACGCGAGAAAGGCCTCACCGCCGGCGCCAAGAGGCGGTAGCACAGGCAGGCGGCTGATCGCGACAATGCTGAAGCACGCGGCGGCGACGATGACGATCACTGCGGTCTCCACAGAGGCGACGGCTGTGACGGTGGCCGCGGTGGCGGGCCCGGCGATGGTTGCCGCGCTGAAGCTCGCGGACTCGAAGGCATTGGCTCGTGCCAGCCGGTCAGCGGTGAACAGACTCGGCAGCATGCTGGTGAACCCGCCACTGACGAGCGGCAGGGTCGCACCGGCGACCGCCGCGAGCGTCGGAGCGACCCACAGTGGACTGTGGCCCACCGCAAAGAGCAGGGCGACCATGACTGCCGCCAGAGTTGCCTGGTTGAGCGCGAGCGCGCTCCGGCGGTACGCCGTGCGGTCCAGCCAGGCGCCGAGCAGCGGACCGGTCAGCACTGCCGGCAGGGCGTACGCGGCGCCGGTGACACCGGCCAGCGCGGCGCTCCCGGTGCGGTCGAGCACGAGGAGGACCAGCGTGAACGCAACCATCTCGTCGGCGAACCTGGCCGGTGTCGCCGCCAGGTAGTAGCTCGGCACGCCGCCTCCGAAGTAACGCGATAGGTGATGTTACGCGTTACGCTATCAAAGGCGTTACGGAAGGAGTCCAGTGGATATTCAGTCGCCTGACCGCGCGGTCCGGCTCGCCGTCGACCTGGTGAACACGCGCACCCTGGAGCCCGAGCAGCTGACCACGCCGGCCAGGCTGCGCACCTTTCTCCTCGAGCACGGTGAACCCGAGCCCGTCGACGTGGACGAGGCCGACCTGAACGCGGTGCGGGCGGTCCGTGAGGCGGTGCGGCCGGTGTTCCACGGTGACTCACCGGCGCGGGTATTGAACGAGTTGCTCGAGCAGTACGCCGTGCGGCCGTATCTCTCGGATCATGACGGGACCCCGTGGCATCTGCACGTGGCGCGGCCGGATGCGTCGTGGGCGGAGTGGCTGGCGGCGACGACCGCGCTGGGCCTGGCCGCCTTCGCCGCGGGTCATGGATTCGACGCGTTGCGGGTGTGCGCCGCGGTGGACTGTGAGCGGGTGTTCGCGCATGCGGCGGAGAAGCGGCCGCGGCGGTTCTGCACGCCGAGATGCTCGAGCCGGACGCGCGTCGCGTCGTACCGCGCCCGTCACCCCTAGATGACGGCCCGAAGGTGTGCATGCTCGACAGTTGGTGTGGTGCGGCGTGGGTGTGTTCGGTGTCTGATTCACGCTCAGCTGTGGCCCCTGGCACGGGAGACCTCCTGTCGACCTGACACGCGCCACACGCCACACCCGCCCGTGAGCGGGATCGCCCGATGGCCGGATTCCGGTCCGCGCCGCCTAGGATCGGGGGTGGGGACTCCGACCTGTCGACAGCGGAGTGGGAGGAGTGCGACGTGAGTCACACCGTGCTGGCCGAGCTGGTGGCCAATGTGCTGAAGGTCACCGCGCGGGCCGGGGACACGGTGGGGCCGGACGACACTCTGGTCATTCTGGAGTCGATGAAGATGGAGATTCCGGTGCTGGCCGAGGTGGCCGGGACCGTGTCCGAGCTGAAGGTCGTCGAGGGCGAGGTCGTCCGCGAAGGTGACCCGATCGCCGTCATCGAGGAGCGCTGATTCAACCTTCATGGCCGTTCGCGCGTCGTCAGTAGTGAGGGCACCGGCCGGGAACTTCCGGCCGGGGCGCCGCGTTGAGCCGTCGTACAGCGACCCCACGGAACTCAGGGTTCAGCCCGGGTTCTCCCGACGTGCGCAGAGGACGGTGACCGCGGCACCATGGCCTTCACGCTCATTGCCGAGAGGACCCAGGGAGGCGTCGCGGTGAAGCCGTTCGAGACGTCGACGGTCCCTGCCCCGCAGCAGGTGCCCCAGGAGGCGGCGCAGCAGGCAGCCCAGCAGGCGCAGCCGGACGTGCTGCCCTCGTGGGACGAGATCGTCCGCACGCATTCGGCCCGTGTCTACCGCCTGGCGTACCGGCTGACCGGCAACAAGCACGACGCCGAGGACCTCACCCAGGAGGTGTTCGTCCGCGTCTTCCGGTCGCTGTCGTCGTACACGCCGGGCACGTTCGAGGGCTGGCTCTACCGCATCACCACGAACCTGTTCCTCGACGGCGCCCGCCGCAAGCAGCGGATCCGCTTCGACGGCCTGCCCGAGGACGCCCACGACCGGCTGCCGGCCAAGGGTGCGGGCCCGGCCGAGAAGCTGGACTCGGACCTGTTCGACCACGACGTGCAGGACGCGCTCGACGCGCTGCCCGAGGACTTCCGGGCCGCCGTGGTGCTGTGCGACATCGAGGGAATGACGTACGACGAGATCGCGGACGTCCTGGATGTGAAGCTCGGGACCGTGCGCAGCCGCATCCACCGCGGCCGGTCGATGCTGCGCAAGCACCTTGAGCACCGGGCGCCGCGCACCGGCCAGACCCGGGTGGGCGGGCCGCCGGCCGAGGGCCTGTTCACGGACGGGGGTGACCTTGGATGACGCATCCGCTGGACAAGCTCAGCGCAGTGGTCGACGGTCAGCTCGACCACGACTCCCGGGACAAGGTCCTCAGCCACCTGGTCGGATGCGACAGCTGCCGGTCCGAGGTGGACGCGCAGCGCAGGCTGAAGGCGCGGATGGCCGCGCTGGAGTCGCCGGAGCCGTCCACCGACCTGATGCAGCGCCTGATGGGTGTGTCGTCGTTCTCCACCGAGCCGCGCGAGGAGGTCCGTCCGGTCGTCACGCCGGTCAGTCTGTTCCCGCAGCGGTCCGCGTTCCCAGCCGGGCGTACGGGCGGCACTCGTCCGGCGGCAGCCCGCGGCAGGTCCCGTCGGCGCGCCGGGGTCCTCGGCGCGGCCGGTTCCGCCGCTGCCGTTGCCTCCCTGCTCGGTACGGCGTTCGTCGTCGGTGACCCGGCCCGCTCGGAGCAGCCGCCCGCGCTGCAGCCGCCGGTCGCGAGCTTCTCGTCCGACCACGCGAGCACCAGCGGCGGAGCGCCGTTCACGGACCCGGTCGCATTGCTGAACTCCTACAACAACGCGGGGTACGCCGGGATCAATCCGACGCTGCAGCCGGTGGCCCTGACGGGACGCTGACCGGTGAGCCTCACCCGGCTCGCCGTCCTGGTCAGTTCCGCACTGATCGGCTTCGGCCTGCCCACGTCCGCGGCCGCGGTGCCGGCGATGCCTGCACCGCCGAAGGCGGATTCACCGACCGCGGTCAGCTGGTTGCAGCGAGCCGCCGCCGCGCCCGACCAGGTCTCGTACCACGGCACGCAGATCATCACCTCGTGGGGACCGCACGGCGCCAGCTCGGCGATGCTCGACATCGTGCACGCGGCGTCGCAGGGCTCCGAGATCAGCGTGATCGGTTCGTCCGCACCCGGTGCCAAGGCGTTCGTGCAGCGCGCGACCGCGGCGTCGGCAGCCGTCGACGGCGGTCCGCTGGCTTTGCTGCAGGCGACGTACCAGCTGGTCGACAAGTGCTGCACCGACCTGATCGGCCGCAGCGCTGTGCTCGTCGAGGCGCTGCGTGCGGACCAGACGCTCGCAGCGAAGTTCTGGATCGACAAGGCGACCGGGCTGCTCCTGCAACGGCAGCTGTTCAGCACCGACGGCAAGACGATGGTGCGCGCCACGCTCTTCACCGAGCTGGCGATCGAGAGCTCCGAGTTCCTCGGCCATCTGCCGCCGATGGTGCCGAGCGGCGTGGAGTCCGTGGGCATGGACAAGGTCGACGGACTGCGCTCCGAGGGCTGGGTGTGCGCGCCGGAGCTGCCCGCGTCCTTGAAGCTGCACGACGTTCACCAGGACACGACGAACGGCTCCCTGCAGTTCTCGTACTCCGACGGCCTGTTCAACGTGTCGCTGTTCGAGCAGCGCGGCACGCTGGATCCGGTCGCGGTGCGGGGCTTCAGCACCACCGACAGCCCGGGCGTGTACGTGCGCTACGGCATGCCGTCGTACGTCGTCTGGTCGTCGGGCGGAATCGTCTACACGTTGATCGGCGATCTGCCGGCCGATCGGCTCGATCAGGTGGTCCGCTCGTTCCCGCACGAGGTGCCGGTCAGGCTCACTGCGATCCAGCGGCTGGGGACCGGGCTGGCGAAAATCGCGACCTGGCTCACTCCGATGGGTGCACTCTCGCCGAAGCTGGGATAATCGAAGGTGGAAGGACCTCCGGTTACCTCCGGTGGCTTCCAGCGACGACCACGACAACGACGTGAGGCGGGGCACCGTGAGCAGCGACGACGCCGAGCCGACAGTTCCCAACCCGGCGACCACGGATCCGACCGCACCCCTGCCCACCGCGGGCGCGACGTCCCCGAACCACACTCCTCCCACCGGCGGCCCTACCGGACCTATGGCTGGACCTGTAGCTGGACCTGTAGCCGGACCTGCGTCGGCCGGTGACAGTTCCCAGCCGGCCGGAGGCCCGCCGCTGACCGCGTTGACGCCGCCCGCCCTGGGTGCCGGCAGCAGGCCGTTGACCACGCCCGGCAGCGACGCGGCGTACCGGCAGACCAACGGTGGCCGCTCCACCACGCAGCGCAGTTTCGGTCGTCCCGAGCCCGAGCAGAGCTTCCGTCCCGTCTACCAAGGCCAGGCGTGGCCCACCGAGCAGCCGCAGTACCGTCCCGCGTACGTGCCGCCGCCCCCGATGGACTGGCACGCGCAGCAGGCCCGCGCGTACACGTCCGAGCCGAAGACGGTGAACAAGGTCGTCATGATCGCCGCGCTGGTCGCCCTGGTCATCGGTGTCATCGCCGGAGCCGGTGCGGCGACCGCCGTTGTCGCGCTGAGCGGCGACGACACCCCGGTCACGCAGCAGCCTCAGCCGCCCGTCGGCGCCGGCGCCGACCCGAAGATCCGGACCGGATCGGTGTCCGCGGTCGCGCAGGCGCTGCTGCCGAGCGTGGTGCAGTTGAAGGTCGAGGGCGAGGACAACTCCGACGCCACCGGATCCGGCTTCGTGATCGACAACGCCGGGCACATCCTGACCAACAACCACGTGGTCGCGTCCGCGGCCCGCGGCGGTTCGATCCAGATCGTCACCAACGACAACAAGACCGCCACCGCGCGGCTGGTCGGCCGGTCCCCGGCGTACGACCTGGCTGTCGTGCAGGTGGCCGGGCTGCAGGCGCCGTCGGTGAAGTTCGGGCGTTCCGACCAGGCGGTCGTCGGGCAGGACGTGGTCGCGATCGGGTCGCCGCTCGGCCTGGCCGGCACCGTGACGTCCGGCATCATCTCGGCGAAGAACCGGCCGGTCACGACCGGCGATCCCGGCCAGGAGTCGTCGTACATCAGCGCGCTGCAGACCGACGCCGCGATCAACCCCGGCAACTCCGGCGGACCGCTGGTCGACATGAACGGGCGGGTGATCGGCGTGAACTCCGCGATCGCCACCGTCCGCGGCTCGCAGGAGGGGCAGAGCGGCAGCATCGGGCTCGGGTTCGCGATCCCGATCGATCAGGCCCGGCGGACCGCCCAGCAGCTGATCGCGACCGGGCGCGCGTCGTACCCGGTGATCGGGGCGAGTGTCGACATGACCTTCGAGGGCGGTGCCCGGGTCAGCGCGGTCAACCCGAACTCGCCGGCCGCGCAGGCCGGGCTCCGCGTCGGTGACGTGATCACCGCGGTCAACAACGACCCGGTGGACAGCGCCGAGGTGCTGATCGTGGCCATCCGTACGCACCAGCCGGGTGAGGCGGTGCAGTTGCTGTACGAGCGCGGCGGACGGTCCGCGACCGTCACCGTGAAGCTCGCCCAGCAGATCGGCTGACACCGGATGCCGAGTCTCGGGATACCCTGGTCGGCGGCCACCGGTCGGCGGTCGGAGATGGACAGCAATGCGCGGGAGTGAGGTGGGGACATGTTCGGTATCGGGCCGCTCGAACTGGTCGTGATCGCGATCGTCGCCGTGCTCGTCTTCGGACCGGACCGGCTGCCGGAGTTCGCCCGCACCGCGGGCCGCCTGCTGCGGCAGGTCCGGCAGATGGTCACGAACGCGCAGAACGACCTGCGCAACGAGCTCGGCCCCGAGTACGCCGACCTCGACCTGCAGGACCTGAACCCGAAGAACTTCGTCCGCAAACACCTCCTCGACCCGATCGAGGACGAGGTGAAGTCCGTCTCGAGCGACTTCACCGACACCGCCCCACCCCGCCTCCCGGCCGGCGCCAAACCCCCGTACGACCCCGAATCCACCTGACGCGCGCTCAGCGCGGTTCGATGCGGAACACCGGGTAGCGGCCGGCGACGGCGGTGAATTCCGTGTCGGAGGCGTTCCGGTCCACCGGGATGTGAGGTCGGGCCCCGGGCGCGACCGCCAGGTAGCGCTGGAGGATGGGCGGACGTTCCTCGACCGGGATCTCGACGAGTTTGACGGGCTCGCGGCCTCGGCGGTGGAGGACCGCCTCGCCGCCGGCGGCTTGGACGTTCAGCACCCAGTTGGCGCGCGGGCCGAGCATGGAGACCAGGTAGCGGCCGCTGTCGTACTCGACGACCGCCACCGGCAGCCGGACCGGGCGGCCGCTGCGGCGACCGCGGACCTCCAGCGTGACCGCGTAGTGCGGCACCAGTACCCCAGTCGTGTGCTGCAGCCGCTGCACCCAGTTGATGCCCTTCGCGAGCAGCCCGGGCCGGCCGCCGCGGTACAACCAGCGTTTGACGTCGTACAGCGGGTTCATCGCCGCCCACGGGTGAGACGGGCGAGAGCCGGTCCTCCGGCGACGACAGGCAGCAGCGCGAGGAGGCCCCACACCGCCGGGAACGGGCGGACGCCGTACTCGGTGACGAACAGCAGTACCAGGCCCAGCGTCACGGTCACGAGGATCGCCACCGCAGCGGCGCCAACGGCGACAGGACGCGGCGTCCTGGCCAGACCGACCACCAGGAGCCACAGCAGCAGGTTCAGCACCGCAACGCCGTACACGAGGCCGTACACCGTGCCCGACTGCACTTCCTTGCTGTACGGCGCGTACACGGCCGCCGCGTGCTCGAACAGGCTGCGGCTACCCGCCTGGTCGACGATCGCCGCGACCGCCAGGACCAGGGACAGTGCGACGGCGAGCCACGCGACCCGACGTCCGGTCGGAGTGGTTGTGCGAGTTCCTGAAAGTGACTGTCTCATGCAAGTGACTGTACGAACGCCGCCGACCCGTGGTCAAGGGTTTTAGACAGTTACTTGCTAAAGGCTGTCGCTGTCTCGTAGGGTCGGGGCATGGCTACCGGTCTGCGGCAACGCTGGCGTGAGAAGGCGCGGCGGACGATCCAGGAGCGTGCGCTCGACCTGTTCGACGAGCGCGGCTTCGGTGCGGTGACGATCGAGGAGATCGCCGCCGCGGCCGAGGTGTCGCCGTCGTCGGTGTACCGGTACTTCGGCACGAAGGAAGGGCTGATCGTCGCCGACGAGTTCGACACGATGAGCCAGGAGGCGCTCGAGGCGCTGTACGACCGCGCCGACCCGGTCGGCACGATGGTCCGGATCGTCCGCGACTACGAGTCGGTCGAGTCCGGGGAGGCCGGCGAGCCGGTCCCGTGGCGGCGGATCCGGTACTTCTTCAAGGAGCCTTCGGTGCGTACGGCGTTCCTCGCGTCACTGGACCGCGCCGCGCAGCGGATCGCGCCGCTGATGGTTGACCGCCACCTCACCGCGACGCAGGCACGCGTCGCCGCGAACGCGCTGGTGTTCGGGTACTTCTCGGCGCTGGAGCAGTGGTATCTCGACGGCGGCGTCCGCCCGGTCGCGGAGTACGTCGAGGAAGGTCTCGCCCCGCTCCGCCCGATCTGGTCGCCCGACGGTGACACCCGCGCGCAGGAGGCGTGATCGGTCAGCCGGCGGTCAGTGATCGGTCAGCCGGTTCAGCCGGTCGGTGATCGGTCAGCCGGTTCAGCCGGTCGGTGATCGGTCAGTCGGTGATGAGCAGGTCGTAGGTGACCTTGTCGTCGACGTGCGTGGCGAGCTCGAAGGCCGCGCGCTCGGTGCCGACGTGCCGGAAGCCGGCCTTCTCCGCGGTACGGCGCGCTGCCGCGTTCGAGGCCGCCGTACGGATGAACAGCCGGCGGCCGCCGAAGCCGCCGTCGTCCCGCGGAGCGAAGTACCACCGGGCAACACCCTGGATCGCCTCGGCCATCACGCCGCGGCCCTGCGCCTCGGGGTGCATCCAGTACCCCAGCTCGGCGTCTCGGACCCGGCCGCGCAGGTGGATGCCGAACATCGTGAGATTGCCCAGACCCTCGTCGGTCGCGACGTCGGCCACACACCAGTTGAACCGCCGTCCGTCCGACGCCTGCTCGGCCATGTCCTTCAGCCAGAACCGAGCGTCCTCGACGGTGAACGGCTGCGGGATGAACGGCAAGAAATGCGCGGTCAGGGCGTTCGTCCGGGCCGCGCTGATTCGAGTCACCTCGTCGTCGCGCCACCGGCGCAGGCGTAACCGGGCCGTCTCCAGCACGGGATGGAACACGGCGCTGTCCTGGGGCAGTCGGCGGTCAGCGACCGGCGGGGGAGAGGCCCAGCTGGCGGCCGACCAGCCCGCGCGGCTT
This sequence comes from Kribbella sp. NPDC048915, assembly GCF_040649595.1. NCBI lineage: Bacteria > Bacillati > Actinomycetota > Actinomycetes > Propionibacteriales > Kribbellaceae > Kribbella > Kribbella sp. NPDC048915. Next base: position 25,296 of record NZ_JBEZFT010000096.1, read on the forward strand.
CCCGCCGAGGGTCGCGGCGATCCTGCCGAGCACCTGCGCGGCCGGCGTCTCGGGGTCCGCGGCCGCGAGCGGCTGACCGAGGTCGCCGCCGGAGCGAAGCCGCTCGTCCAGCGGGATCTCGCCGAGCAGCGGGATCGGGTACCCGAGGCGGGCCGACAGGGTCTCCGCGACGCGCGTACCGCCGCCGGTGCCGAAGATCTCGATACGGTGCTCAGGACCGCAGTGCGGGCACGGCAGGTACGACATGTTCTCGACCACGCCGGCCACCCGCTGGTGGACCATCTGCGCCATCGTGCCGGCCCGCTCGGCCACCTCCGCGGCGGCTTCCTGCGGGGTGGTCACGACGATCACCTCGGCGCTGGTGAGCCGTTGACCGACCGAGATCGCGATATCGCCGGTGCCGGGCGGCAGGTCGAGCAGCAGGACGTCGAGGTCACCCCAGTACACGTCGGCCAGCATCTGGACCAGCGCGCGGTCCAGGATCGGGCCACGCCACGCGACAACCTGGTCGCGCTTCGGCTTCAGCATGCCGATCGAGATCACCTTCACGCCGTGCGCAGGCACCGGCATGATCATGTCGTCTACCGCGGTCGGCCGCTCGTCCGCGACGCCGAGCATGGCCGGCACCGAGTGCCCGTAGATGTCCGCGTCCAGGACGCCGACCGACAGCCCCTGGCGGGCCATCGCGACGGCCAGGTTGACCGTGACCGACGACTTGCCGACGCCGCCCTTGCCGGAGGCGATCGCGAACACCTTGGTCAGCGAGTCCGGCCGCGAGAACGGGATCTCCTTCTCGGCGACGCCGCCGCGCAGCTGTGTCTGCAATGCGGATCGCTGCTCGGCCGACATCACACCGAGGTCGATCTCGACCCCGGAGACACCGTCGATCGCGCTCACCGCGGCGGTCACGTCGCGCCGCAGCGTGTCCTTCATCGGACAGCCCGCGACGGTCAGCAGGATCCGGACGGCGACCACGCCGTCCTTGCGGACCACGACGGACTCGACCATCCCGAGGTCCGTGATCGGCTTCTTGATCTCAGGGTCCAGCACTCCACCGAGCGCCGCGGTCACCTGCTCAGCAGTCACAGCCATGTCCCAAGGCTACGTGCTCGCCCGCGTCCGTCCGACCGCGGTCCGTGTGACGTAGCACCCTTACCACTCCCGCAACCCACATCCACCCCGCGGATCGCCGTACCAGCTCACCCCCTGCCCAGCCCAACACGACCGGATATCCGTTCGTGGTGGGGTTCTCTGCTGGTGTACCGACGAAGAACCCCAAGTTGGCGCGGTTATCCGTTCGTGTTGGGAGTTGTCTGTTGGTGTATCGACGGTGGACCGCCGGTTGGCGCGGTTATCCGTTCGTGGTGGGGGTTCTCTGCTCGTGTACCAACAGACAACCCCCAACACGAGGGCTGAACCCACCTTGCGCGGCCGGCACGATCCATCACGGCCGCGCCACCGCGTCCGCGGCGACCGCCACCACGGCCACGCCGGCCGCGACAGCTAGCCCGAGTTCGCCGAGTTCGCCGAGTTCGTACGAACCTTGCGCCGCCTGCTTTGCTGACCCGCAAAAAACTCTCCTAGATGATTGACGCACGGCCTGGTCTGGATTCTCGGTGGTCGTAGCGGTGATGGAACCGAGAACGGGTGCTCCAGCGCGGTTCACCTCCCGGATATCCGCGCCAGTTGGGGTTCTCTGCTCGTGTGCCGACGAAGAATCCCCAACACGTGGGGTAGTGGTACGGCGCGAGGGTGGCGTGGTCGTCGGCGCTACCCGGGTTTCCACAACACGGTGGGTTCACCCATCGTGTTGTGGGTTCCGTACCCTTCACACGGGTCAGGAACCCACAACACCGTGGGTGAACCCAC
>NZ_JBEZFT010000097.1:0-25993 GCF_040649595.1 Kribbella sp. NPDC048915
TGACCTTCGACAAGCCAAGAATCCCCCACCAGACAGGCACTTCCGTGCGTTACGCGCCGAACACAACCCCAACCACGTGAAATCCCGAGGCTAGGGGGCTGGAGAGATGAGCTTTTCCGTGTCGTTCGATCCGGCCGTGCCGTCTGGTGCCGTGGCTCCCGCTTCAGCGAGTCTGGAGGCGGGTGACGGTTACGAAACCCTGGTCATGGAGGCGTGTAGCGCCCTCTCTGATGCTGGCGGCAGCAGGTTCCACATTGGCGGCTTCGGGAGTGATGAGTGGCCCTCGATGTCGCGTATGACTTGTCTGCCTTCATGGAGCAACTCCCGTCGCTTCTGGAGGGTGTGCGCGACCGTCGCGAAGTCGAGGTGGATCTCTACTCGCAGGGTGTCGAGAGGACTTTGACCTTCCGTCCAAGCGGGGATCTCGTGATGATTCACTGCGATTCACGGACCAATTGGGTTCCGAATCCAGAGCGCGAGACCATCGCGCAGAGTGGGCTGGTCGCGATGCTCTCGAAATTGGCCGAAGACTTCGCCGGAGGGTTGAAGGCGATCAATTCCGAACTGTCGGAGGTCCCACCATTCGATCGTTGGCTGGAGGGTGAGGTGTAGGCTCGCTGCCCGATCCCGCAACCCTCGCGCTGGATAGCAGCAGCAAAATCGAAGCCCCGTCAGGTGCGTCCTGGCGGGGCTTCTGCGGGTCTTGACGGCAGTAGTTACTGGCGCCGGTGATGGTGCTGGCCACGATCGGTGCGGGCTCGCTGGTGTTTCTTCCGAGCGTGATCGCGATCCTGATCGGCTCGACGTGCTTCGGGGTCGCGTTGGGTGCCGCGCAGAACCTGACGCTGGGGCTGATGTACAGCCGCGTCGACCGATCCCGCTACGGCCAGGTCAGCGCGCTGTGGAACCTCGCGTACGACGCCGGCTGGGGACTCGGCGCACTGATCTTCGGCGGGATCGTTGGCAGCACCGGGTACCCGATCGCGTTCGCCCTGACGGCCGCGGTCGTCGCGCTCACCGTCGTACCGGCCCTGAAGGCGTCGATCGGCGTACCGGTCGTCAAGCCAGCGATGCCGGCCGCGTGCGTTGCCTGATCGGATACCCGCCGAGCAGCCGCCGAGTCGTGGCGATTGGCTCCGACGGCCGTTCTCGAGTCGTGGATTTTGACTGCGGGGAATCGCCGAAATCCACGATTCGGCGAAGCGGGGACGGGCGGTAGGGGCGGGGGAGGGGGGAGTCAGAGTTTTCGGAGTCGGACCCAGCGGACGGCGTGGTCGGGGCCTTTGCGGAGGACCAGGGTGGCGCGGGAGCGGGTGGGGAGAATGTTCTCGCGCAGGTTCGGGCCGTTGATGCCGTCCCACAACGATTCGGCCTTCTTGATCGCTTCCTCGCGGCTCAGCTCGCCGTACCGGACGAAGTACGACTCCGGGTTGCGGAACGCCGTCTCCCACAGCTTGAGGAACCGGGCCACGTACCAGGACCGGATGTCGTCGGCCGCGGCGTCGACGTACACCGAGAAGTCGAAGAAGTCGCTGACCGCGAGGCCGCTCTTGCCGTCGGCGTGCCGGGGGGCCGGCTGCAGGACGTTCAGGCCCTCGAGCAGCAGGATGTCGGGCTGTTCGACGGTGGTCCGGACGCCGGCCATCCGGTCGTAGTGGAGGTGCGAGTACACCGGCGCCTCGACGGTGTCCATCCCGGACTTGACCTCGACCACGAACCGCAGCAGCGCCTTGCGGTCGTACGACTCCGGGAAACCCTTGCGCTGCATCAGGTTCCGGCGCTCGAGTTCGGCGTTCGGCCAGAGGAAACCGTCGGTGGTGACCAGCGCGACCCGCGGGTGCTCGGGCCAGCGGGCGAGCAGTTCGCGGAGCAGCCGGGCGGTGGTTGACTTGCCGACGGCAACCGATCCGCCGATGCCGATCACGAACGGCGTGCGGGTTGCGACCGGTTTGCCGAGGAAGTTCTCGGTGTCGGAGTGCAGCGCGCGGGCGTGCCGGACGTACAGCGAGAGCAGCCGCGACAGCGGCAGGTACACCTCGCGGACCTCGTCCATGTCGATCTCGTCCCCGAGACCGCGCAGGCGCTCGACCTCGTCCGCGGTCAGCGGCGAGATCGTGGTTTCGGCCAGTTGCGCCCAGGTGGCCCGGTCGAGCTCGGTGTAGGGAGTCACCTCCCGCGGGGGCTGCAGCATGTGGCCCATTCTTCCCACCGCCGCAGCATGCACCCACACCGGCTGAGCGTGGCCTTGGTCTCAACCGCTGCCTCGGCGGCCCGGCTACGGAAGGGTCTCGAAACTTTCGGTGACCGCTCGATGACCGCTCGATGTGTCAGGATCGACGCTCGATGACCGCCGATTCCGCCTGGCTGGGCCTGCAACGCCTGCCTGAGGTGACCGTCCACGCGTCCGGGGTGCTCGCGCAGACGATCCGCGCCGAGCTCCGGCAGATCCGACGGTTCCGGACCGACGTCCAGGTCGCCGTCTGCACCGTCGCCCGGGTTCGCGAGACGGCCCTGTGGCGCGAGGTCGAGGCCGCCCTGCCCGAGTACGGGCTCGGTGTCGAGGGGTTCGTGGTGGTGCGACGAGGCAACGATCTGGTCGTCGCGGCCGAGGGCGGGCACGGCCTGCTGTACGGGTACTTCTACCTGCTGCGGTACTTCGAGTGGATGACCGACGACTTCAGCGTCGTCGAGCGCCCCGCCGTACCGATCCGGATGCTGGACCACTGGGACGAACTGTCCGGCGAGGTACAGCGCGGATACTCCGGAAACTCGATCTTCTTCCGTGACGGCGAGGTGGTCGACGACCTGACCCGGGTGCGGTCGTACGCGCGACTGCTGGCGTCGGTCGGCATCAACGCCGTCGCGCTGGCCACCGCCGAGCTGCCGGACGTCGCGCGGCTGGCCGGCGTTTTCCGCGAGTACGGCATCGCGCTGAACCTCGCGGTCGACTTCGTGGACGACCCGCGTGACGAGCGGGTGGTGCGCTGGTGGGCGGCGACGATCGCCCGTGTGTACGACGTGGTGCCCGACCTCGGCGGTCTCGTCCTGCGCACTGCGCCCGATCCGGAAGCGGCGAACCTGCTCGCGCGGGCGGTGGCGCCGTACGGCGGAACGATTTTCTGGCGATGTTCCGGCGCGGATTTCCGGCAGGACTGGCGGGACCGGCGCACGGACCGCGCCCGGGCGGCGTACGACGCGGTTGTCCCGCTCGACGGCCGGTTCGAGGAGAACGTTGTCGTGCAGCTTCCGCACGGACCGCTGGAGTTCCAGGTCCGCGAGCCGGTCTCACCGCTGTTCGCGGAACTTCAGGAAACCGTTTTCGGGGTCGAGCTGCAGGTGACGCAGGAGTACTCCGGGCAGCAGCGTGACCTGTGCTACCTGGGTCCGTGGTGGCGGGAGATCCTGCAGTTCGACACCTCCGGCAGCAACGGCTACCAAGGCGCGACCGTTGCCGACCGCATCGGCGCGATCGTTGCCGACCGCATCGGCGCGATCGTTGCCGTGTCCAACATCGGCGACGACCCGAACTGGACCGGCCACAAGCTTGCCCAGAGCAATCTCTACGCGTTCGGCCGGCTGGCCTGGGATCCGGCCGTCGACCCGGTGAGCCTGCTGCACGAGTGGGCGGCCGCGACGTTCGCGATGGACGACCGGACCCGGGGCGAGTTGGTCGCGATCATGGCCGGCTCGTGGCACACCTACGAGCGGTACACCGCGCCGCTGGGCGTCGGCTACATGGTCACCCCGGGGTCGCACTACGGCCCGAGCGTCAACGGCTACGAGTTTTCCGACACCGGCCGGTACCACTTCGCGGACCGGTACGGCGTCGGCGTCGACCGAACCGTCAAGACCGGATCCGGCCTCACCGCGCAGTACCCGGAGCCGCTCGCGAGCCGGTACGAGGACCCGTACTCCTGCCCCGACGAACTGCTGCTGTTCTTTCATCACGTGCCCTACGACCACGTGTTGCAGAGCGGTGTCACGGTGCTGCAGCACATCTACGACACCCACTTCCAGGGGTACGCCGAGGTGGAGGCGATGGTCGAGCGCTGGCAGGCGATCGCCGACCGTTTCGAACCCGCCGTACGGCACAACGTGACCGCCCGCTTCGAGCAGCAACTGGCCAACGCGCGGGAGTGGCGGGACCAGGTGAACACGTTCTTCCACCGGCTCAGCGGGGTCGCGGACGCCCGGGGCAGGACGATCCACCGGTAGCCTGGATCGAAAGTTTCGGAACGGAGGCGTCGTGAACGAGCGGCCGACCATTGCGAAGATCGCCGAACAGGCCGGCGTGTCGGTGCCAACGGTCTCCAAGGTGCTGAACGGCCGCGCGGACGTGGCGGCCGCGACCCGGGCGCGGATCGAGAGCCTGATCCAGGAGCACGGGTACCGGCGGCGGAGCGCGAGTTCGCCGTCCGGTCCGATGATCGACCTGGTGTTCAACCAGCTCGGCGGCGAGTGGGCGATGGAACTGATCCGCGGCGTCGAGGAGGTCGTCCGGTCTGAAGGCGTCGAGCTGGTGCTGTCCGAGTGCGGCGGCGCGTTGCGGCCGCGGCAGCAGTGGATCGAGTCGGTGCTGAACCGGCGGCCGCTCGGCGTGATCATGGTGTTCTCCGACCTGGACGCCGACCAGCGCGCGCAGTTGGAGGCCCGGCGGATCCCGTTCGTGGTCGTCGACCCGGTCGGCGACGTCGGGGACGACGTACCGTCCATCGGCTCGGCGAACTGGAACGGCGGCCGGCTCGCGACCACCCACCTGCGCAGGCTCGGTCACACCCGGATCGGGATGATCGGCGGCCCGACCGACACCCTCTGCTCGCGGCAACGCGTCGACGGCTACACCGACGCGTTGCGCTCGACCGGCATCGAGGTCGATCCCGCGCTGATCCGCTGGGCCGACTTCGAGGTCGCCGGCGGCCATCGCGAGGCGCTCGCCCTGCTGCAGCTCGACGATCCGCCGACCGCGATCTTCGCGGGCAGCGACATGCAGGCGCTCGGGGTCTACCAGGCCGCCCGCGAACTCGGCCTCCATGTACCGCGGGACCTGTCGGTGGTCGGGTACGACGATCTGCCGATGGCGGACTGGGTGACGCCGCCGCTGACGACGGTGCACCAGCCGTTGCAGCAGATGGCGCAGCTGGCGACCCGGGTGGTGCTCGACCTGTCCCGCGGCCGGACGCCGGCCGCCCTGCGCCTCGACCTCGCCGTCGACATGCGCGTCCGCCACTCGACCGCCCCGCCCACGCCGAGCCCCAAGCGCTGAGTACCTAGCCGGGAGCGACGGCAGGTCGGCGGTTAGGCTGGCCCGCATGATCGTCGGCGTGGGTATCGATGTGGTCGACGTGGATCGGTTCATGCGCACGCTGGAGCGGACGCCGGGCTTGCGGGACCGGGTGTTCACGGCCGTGGAGGCGGTGAAGCCGCCGGCGTCGCTGGCGGCGCGGTTCGCGGCCAAGGAGGCACTGGCGAAGGCGCTCGGCGCGCCGGCCGGGATGCACTGGCACGACGCCGAGGTGCAGACCGACGAGACCGGGCGGCCGTGGCTCGAGATCACCGGTACGGTCGCGACCCAGGCTGCCAAACTCGGCGTCCAGAGTCTGCATCTGTCACTCAGTCATGACGCGGGCATCGCGTCCGCGGTCGTCATCCTGGAGGGCTGATCATGCGGTCCGCGCACACTGTCGAACAGGTCCGGGCCGCCGAGGCCGAGCTGATGGCGAAGCTGCCCGAGGGGACCCTCATGCAGCGCGCGGCCACCGGACTTGCGGTTGCCATCGGCAACTTCCTCGGCCGGACGTACGGCGCTCGCGTGGTGCTGCTGATCGGCTCCGGCGACAACGGCGGCGACGCCCTGTACGCCGGCGCGCAGCTGGCCCGCCGTGGCGCCCAGGTCTCCGCCGTGCTCCTGTCGGAGAAGGCGCATGCCCAAGGCCTCGCCGCCCTGAAGGCAGCCGGCGGCCGCGTCGGCACGATCGACGATCTCACCAACGCCGACGTCGTGGTGGACGGGATCGTCGGCATCGGCGGCCGGCCGGGACTTCGGCCCAACGCGCTTGAGGCGGTCCGAGCGGCTCAGCGGTTCGGCGTACCGATTGTCGCGGTCGACACGCCGTCCGGGGTCGACGTGGACACCGGTGCGACGCCCGAGCCGCATGTCGACGCGGCGCTCACCGTCACGTTCGGCACGCACAAGGTCTGTCACCTCATCGACCCCGCGGCCACGGCGTGCGGTCCGGTGCACCTCGTCGACATCGGCCTCGACCTCCCGGCCGCCGCGGTCCAGTCGCTGCAGGCAGCCGACGTACAGGCGCTGTATCCCGTCCCGCACGGCGAATCCGACAAGTATTCGCGCGGTGTGGTCGGGTTGATAGTCGGCTCGACGCAGTACCCGGGCGCCGCCGTCATCGCCACCTCCGGCGCGCTCGCCGGCCCGGTCGGCATGGTCCGGTACGTCGGCCCGGACGCGGTGGGTCGCGCGGTCCGCGAGGCCCATCCGGAGGTTGTCGGTGCCGGGCGCGTGCAGGCCTGGACGATCGGCTCCGGGCTCGGCGACGAACTCGACGTACCGCGGATCCGTGAACTGCTCGACGCCGACGAACCGGTTGTCCTGGACGCGGACGGTCTGAAGGCGCTCGACGACTCCGGTGACCACGTGAACGTGCTGATCACACCGCACGCCGGCGAACTCTCGCGGCTGCTCGGCGTCGACCGCGCGACCGTCGAGGCGGAGCGCCTGAAGCACGCCCGGCTGGCCGCGGAACGGTTCGATGTGACTGTCCTGCTCAAGGGTTCGACGACCGTGATCGCGAGCCCGGACGGCGAGACCCGCGTGAATCTGAATGCGACCGCCTGGCTGGCGACCGCCGGTGCCGGCGACGTCCTCGCCGGGCTTTGCGGATCGCTCCTCGCCGCCGGACTGACCCCGTTGGACGCGGCCGCGGTCGGTGCTTATCTGCACGGAGCCGCGGCCAACCTCGCCTCCGACGGCGGGCCGATCACCGCGATGGCCGTCGCCCGAGCCCTGCCCGAGGTCACCCGCCGCCTGCTGACCTGAACCGCCGTACGACGATGCTCGCGCGTGACGCGCTGTACGGCGACCGCGCACAGCGTCAGCGATTCGTGACGAAGTCCAGGCCGTTCCCGGCGGCCGACCGCAGCTTCAACGTCGTACCGTCGACCTCGTAGCTCAGCTCACCCTTCAGCAGCTTCACCACCGAGGCTTCCAGCGTCTGGGCGTCGCCGGTGCAGGCTCGGCGGGTGGTGGCCAGCTCGCCGAAGGTCAGCGATCCGGTGCCGCGGGCAACCTTCCCTTGGAACATGTTGCAGCCGGTCGACCCGGTCACGCGGTCGCCGTTCAGCGTCAGCCACACCTGGTCCGAGCCGGCGGAGTGCGACGCGGTCTCGCCGGTGATGACGGTGGACAATGTCCACTTCATCCCGTCCACGGCGACGTCCGGTTCGGCCGTTTCCCGGTCCAGCAGCGAGATCGTCGTACTCTCGGTGGTCAGCTCGAGCTTGTCGCCGCCGAGCTTCCAGGCCGGCTTCGCGGCGAGCACACTGCCCAGCCAGGCGCTCTGCTCGTCGATCGCCTTCGGGCAGCCGATGGTCGTCATCATGATCTCGCCGTCGAGCTTCAAACGGCCGTTGTCCGTCGAGACCTTGGTCTGCGAGGTGTTGCAGCCGGCGTCCCACGACAGCCGGCCGTCGTCGGTGAACCGCAACTGGATCCGGGTCCCCTTGAGCAGCGGCCGAGGCTGACCCTTCTCGGTGATCGTTGCGGACAGGAACGTTCGGCCGGCCAACGATCCGCCGCCGGCGGCGCCGGCTTCGTTGCCGCACGCGGCGACCGCGAGCAGAGCGGTCGCGACAAGTGAGATCATCCGTTTGTTCACACCCTCAGGACGCGCTGAGCGACCGGTCCGTTGCAGGTGAAACCCCGGTAAATTCAGGAATCGGGGTTGACATACCTTGGTCACGGTTCGATAACGTCGGGCGCCGTACGCGAGAGCGCGTTCTTCCTGGGGATCAAACCGAACACGGATGGTCGGCCGGTAGCACTGGGGCAACACCGGCGGCCGTGACAACAGACAGGAATGTTTCGCATGCCCCCCTCCCGAACTTCCACGAGCCGCCGGCTCCTCCCGGCCGCCCTCGTCGCCGTGGGCGCGCTGGCCGTGGCTCCGATCGTCGTCCATGCGAGCAAGGACTCGCCGGTCGCGACCGCGAACGCCGCGGACAGCACCGCGACCGCGCTGCCCAGCGTCGGCCGCGTCGAGACCTGTGTCGTGGACGCCTACTCCGGCTGTACGGTCCGGCACGGCTTCGGCCAGAAACCGGCCGCGATCACTGCGACGGCCTCCGGGCCGGCGCTGCTGTCGATCGACCCGCAGCGGACCACCGACGAGAGCTACCGGCTCCGTGCGCTGCGGTACGACGGCAACCGGTACCGCGCCGGTACCAAGCTGACCTACACGGTCCACTACGACTTCGCCCAGGTCGCAGGTCAGCCGACCACGCCGGCGCCGTCCGCCTCGACTGCTCCGACGAAGCCCCCGACGTCGAGCACGCCGAGCGCCAGCCCGACGAAGACGACCACGAGCAGCGCCCCCACCAGCACCGCCCCCACGAAGCCGCCCACGTCGACCCCGACGTCCACGGCTTCCACTCCGGCCACGACGACACCCACGTCGACCGGTAGCCCGAGTCAGACCTGCACCAACCCGACGTGGACCACGTCGTCGTCGAACAACCAGGGCGAGGGCCGGACGTTCGGTGCGTACTACGTCCACAACAACATGTGGAACAACCACAACGGGACGTACGCGCTGAGCGCCTGCAACTACAACAACTGGTACGTCGACGTCACGCAGCCGCTGCCCGGTGACAAGGGCGTCCAGGCGTACCCGAACGTCCACAAGGACTACAACGACGTACCGCTGACCAAGATTCAGTCGGCGAAGTTCGCGGCCAGTACGCCCGCCAACTGCTCGGCCTGCATCTACAACGTCGCCTTCGACGTCTGGATCGGAGACGGCCTCAACAACGAGCTGATGATCTGGACCGACAACAAGAACCAGGTCCCGGCCGGACGCAAGGTCGGTACCGTCACCTTCGGCGGGTTCACCTACGACGTGTGGCACCAGAACGGTTACACCGCCTACGTCTCCCAGGTGACGCAGAAGTCCGGCACGATGCCGCTGGCCAGCTTCTTCGCCGACATGGTCCAGCGCGGCTGGGCGCCCAAGGCGACCACCTGGCAGGTCGACTACGGTGTCGAGGTCGTCTCGACCGGCGGCACCAAGCAGCGGTTCAACTTCACCGACTTCTCCATTCAGGAGAACTGACCCGGCAGACCCGCTCTCGCGTCGCGGCGGGGGACGTCCACCCCAGGACGTCCCCCGCCGTGCTGCGTTCCGCCGCCGCGCCCGCGCCGTGCTGCGTTCCGCGGACGCGCCCGCGCCGTGCTGCGTTCTGCGGACGCGCCCCCGCCGTACTTGACCTCACCCAGCTGCGTGGGACCTTGAACAACGCGCGGTGGGTTTGCACCTGGTATTGCCTGTTCAAGGTCACCGCCGCGTGGGCCTGGTACCGCTTTGTTGTCCACGGTTGGGTGCCGTGGCGCGCTCGCGGTGCCATCTCCGCTGGGGTGGGTGACACGGGATGGGTTTACCCACGGTGTTGTGGGTTCCTGACCGTTCGTACGGGTTGGGAACCCACAACGTGGTGGGTAAACCCATCGTGTGTCGCGGGCGTGGCCGGGGTGGGGCTGGGCTGTGGTGGGGCGGGTGCGGCTGGGCGAGGTCCGGCTCGGGCTGGGGTGTGGGTCCGGCTCGGGCTGGGGTGTGGGCAGGGTGTGGGTCCGGCTCGGGCTGGGGGCGGGCTGGGGTGGGGCCGGGGCTAGGGGAGGTCGGCGCTTAGGGTGCTGGGTGTGATCGGACTGGTGATCTTCGACAACGATGGTGTGTTGGTGGACTCCGAGCGGCTGGCCAACACGATTTTGGCGGAGTTGCTCACCGAGGCGGGGTTGCCGTACACGTTCGAGGAAGCGGTCCGGGACTTCATGGGCGGCTCGATGGCTTCGATGCGGCAGCGGGCGGAGACGCGGCTCGGGCGGCCGTTGCCGGCGGATCTCGAGGACCGGTACCACCAGCGGCTGTTCGACGGGTTCGCGCACCTGCAGGCGGTCGAGGGGGTCGAGGCGGTGCTCGACCACCTGGACGAGCGCGGCGTGCCGTACTGCCTGGCGTCGTCGGGTACCCACCGCAGGATCGGTACGGCGCTGACCGCGGTCGGGTTCCGGCACCGGTTCGAAGGGCGGATCTTCAGCGCCGAGGACGTGGCGCACGGCAAGCCCGCCCCGGATCTGTTCCTGCATGCGGCCGCGTCGATCGGGGTGAAACCGGTCGATTGCCTGGTGATCGAGGACAGCCCGCTCGGGGTCGCCGCCGCGGTCGCCGCCGGGATGAAGGTCTTTGGGTACGCCGGCATGACCGACCCCGCCAAACTCTCCGACGCCAACACGGTGTTCGACAGCATGAGCGCCCTGCCGCCACTGATCGACGCGGCCTGAGCCACGGGCCAGGTCGGTCCCACACCTGTTGCGCGGCACTCGGCACGGCACCTCGCCGTACTGGCGGAAAGGCCCCGATGAAACCACACCGAGGTTTCCCTCCAGCGCGGCCGATGCGCCGCGCCGAGCACCTGCTCGCTACGGCGTGGGGCCGGGCAACATACCCTGGAGGCACCATGTCTACTGCTGAGTCACGCCCGGTTCGCGCCGAGGCGGTGGTCGATCTGGCCGCGATCCGTCACAACGTGGCGACGTTGCGCGCCCGTGCCGCGGGTGCGCAGCTGATGGCTGTGGTCAAGGCGGACGGATACGGGCACGGGATGGTGCCGGTCGCCCGCGCCGCACGGGAGGCCGGCGCGGACTGGATCGGTGCCGCGGTGCTCGAGGAGGCGCTGGGGTTGCGCGCGGCCGGGGACACCGGGCCGATCTTCTGCTGGCTGACCACGCCCGGCGAGCCGCTGGCCGACGCGATCGAGGCCGGGATCGACCTGTCCGCGAGCGCGCCCTGGGAGATCGACGAGCTCGTCGCCGGTGTCCGGGACCGTCCGGCGCGGGTGCACCTGAAGATCGACACCGGGCTGTCGCGCGGCGGCGCGGTGCCGGAGGAGTGGCCCGCGCTGCTCCGGGCCGCGCTCCGCGAGCAGGTGGCCGGCCGGATCGAGATCAAGGGCATCTGGTCGCACCTGGCGTCCTCGGACGAGCCGAAGAGCCCGGCCAACGAGGCCCAGCTGGCGACCTTCACCGAGGCTGTCGAGGTGGCCGAGTCGTTCGGGATCGACGCCGAGTTCAAGCACCTGGCGAACTCCGGCGGCACGCTCGCGCTGCCCGAGACCCATTTCAACCTGGTCCGCCCGGGCGTCGCGACGTACGGCCTGTCGCCCTTCGGTCATGCCATGCCGTCGCCGGAGCTCGGACTGCGGCCGGCGATGACGTTGCGCGCGCGGCTGGCGATGGTGAAGCGCGTACCCGCCGGGGCGGGCGTCTCGTACGGGCTGACGTGGACCGCGCCGCGGCCGTCGACGCTCGGTCTGGTCCCGCTCGGGTACGGCGACGGACTGCCGCGGCACGCGTCGAACGGCGGACCGGTCCAGGTGCACGGACGGCGACGGGCGATCGTCGGACGGATCTGCATGGACCAGTGCGTGGTCGACCTCGCCGACGACGAGGCCGCGCCGGGCGACGAGGTGGTGCTGTTCGGGCCGGGGACGTCGGGCGAGCCGACCGCGGACGACTGGGCCGACGCGGCCGGGACCATCAACTACGAGATCGTCACCCGGATCGGCGCCCGCGTCCCCCGCCGGTACGTCGACAGCGCCCGGGAGACCGCACCGGAAACACCGGAAACCGCACCGGAAACCGCGCCGGAAAGACCGGAAACCGCACCCGAAACTGCATCGCAGGCCGGCCAGGCAGCGGTCGAGAGGTAGACCGGGGATGTCCAAAGCAGGTCGGACCGCCGGTCTGATCGGGGCCGCGGTCGGTGTCCTGGCGGCCGGTGCCGCAGCCGGAGTCGCGTTCGAACGCCAGGTGATCGGGCGGCGCTCGGGGCAGCGCAAGCAGCTCGAGGCAGAGCCGTTCGGGTCGCTGCGCGGGACGCCGTACATCTTCACCGCCGACGACGGCGTCGAGCTGTACGTCGAGGTCGACGAGCTGAAGCGGTCGCGCCGGCAGCCGCCGCCACGGCGGCTCGGTCGCAGGACACCGCCGCCGCTCGAGGACCTGACCGTGATCTTCGCGCACGGCTACGGCCTCAACCTGGACGCCTGGCACTTCGAGCGTCGCGATCTGGCCGGTATCGGCACGATGGTGTTCTACGACCAGCGTTCGCACGGCCGGTCGGGCCGGTCGGCCAGGGAGAACATCAGCATCGACCAGCTCGGCAAGGACCTGTACGGGATTCTCGAACGATTCGCGCCGACCGGGCCGGTGATCCTGATCGGCCACTCGATGGGCGGGATGACGATCATGGCGCTCGCCGAGCAGCATCCCGAGCTGTTCGGCGACCGGGTGATCGGCGTCGGCCTGTGCTCGACCAGCGCCGGCGGGCTGGACCGGGTCCCGATCGTGTTCCCGGGCAAGGTCGGCATGCTCGCGCGGGCCCTCGCGACGCCGACCGTCGCCGCGCTGGCGCGGATCCCGGACGTGGTCGAGCGCAGCCGCAAGGCCGGCACCGACCTGAGCTACCTGTTGACCAGGAAGTACTCGTTCGGCTCCGAGGTGCCGCCGGCGTTCACGGAGTTCGTGAACGAGATGATCGCGGCCACACCGATCGAGGTGATCGCGGAGTTCTATCCGATCTTCGCGCTGCACGACAAGTACGAGGCGCTGGAGCCGTTGCAGAAGGTCGAGTGCGTGGTGATCGGTGGCGACAAGGACCATCTGACGCCGTTCGACCACGCCGAGGAGATCGTCCGGCGGGTGCCTGGTGCGGAGCTGGTCGAGGTGAAGAACTGCGGTCACCTGGGCCTGATCGAGCACCACCGCGAGTTCACCGCGGCGCTGCTTGGGATGATCGAGCGAGCCGAGCAATCGTTGGGGGGTGCCGGATGACCGACCTGCACGTCGTCGACGCCACGGCCGATCATGTGGACGACATCGTCTCCGTGATCCATCACGCGTTCGCCGCCCGCCGGGTCCTCGACCCGCCGTCGACGGCCCTGTCGGAGAACGCGACCACGGTGGCGGCGGCGATCGCGGAGCACGGCGGCCTGCTCGTGCTCGGTGACGGCGTACCGCTCGGGGCGTTGCTGTTCGAGCAGTCCGGTGACGTCCTCAACCTGCGCCGCGTCTCGGTCGACCCGCGGTACCAGGCACGCGGTGTCGCCTCGGCGATGGTCGGCTGCGCGGAGCAGGTCGCCGTACGGCGGGGGCTCAACCGGGTGAACCTGATCGCGCGGGTGGAGCTGCCGGACACCGTGGAGTTCTGGCGGCGCCGTGGGTACTCGCTGGTCGATCAGCAGGCGCACAACCTGCTGCTGGCGAAAGCCATGCCGGTCGAGCTGACGGTGCCGACGGCCGAGGACATGCAGGCGATCGGCGAGGAGCTGGCCGGGCAGCTGCGGGCAGGCGACGTCCTGGTGCTGTCGGGCGATCTGGGTGCGGGGAAGACGACGTTCACCCAGGGCCTCGGTGTCGGCCTGAAGGTGCGTGGTGCGATCACGTCGCCGACGTTCGTGATCTCGCGGGTGCATCCGTCGCTGGTCGACGGGCCCGCTCTGGTGCACGTGGATGCGTACCGGCTCGGCGGGTTCGCCGAGCTCGACGACCTGGATCTGGACGCGAGCCTCGACGAGGCAGTGACGGTGGTGGAGTGGGGGCACGGGCTGGCCGAGGGGCTGGCGCCTGATCGCCTGGACGTCGTGGTGACGCGCGGCGACGACGACACCGACGAGACACGCGCGCTGCGGATCACCCCGGTCGGTCCGCGCTGGGCCGCGTCCGGCATCCGGGTGTCCGCACGGGAGACGAACTGACATGCTGCTTGCCTTCGACACCTCGAGCGCCGCGGTCACGGTCGCGCTGGCGACGCCAGCCGGCGAGATTGTCGCCTCGTCGACCGCCGTGGACGCGCTCCGGCACGGTGAGCTGCTCGCTCCCGCGATCGCGTCGGCGTTGGAATCCGCGGGTGTCGCGCCGGGGGACCTGACCGGTATCGCGGTCGGTGTCGGTCCGGGCCCGTTCACCGGGCTGCGGGTCGGCCTGGTCACCGCGCGGACGATGGGTGCGGTGCTCGGTCTCGAGGTCGCCGGTGTCTGCAGCCTCGACATCCTCGCGCGGCAGTCGTCGCTGACCCTGCCGGTCGCGGTCGCCACGGACGCGCGCCGCAAGGAGATTTACTGGGCGCTGTACGACGGCCCGGCCGCGGACGGGAGCCGCCGGAGGCTCGAGGGTCCTGCGGTCGACAAGCCCGCCGACGTCGCCCACGTGCTGTCCGGGTTGCCGGTGATCGGTCGCGGTGCGGTGATGTACGCCGACGCGCTCGGTGTCGCCGTACCGGATCCGGCCGTGGAGTATCCGTCGGCCGAGGTGCTGGCGACCGGCGTCGCGACCGGGACGCTGGTGACCGTCGCGCCCGAGCCGATGTATCTGCGCCGGCCGGACGTGACCATGTCCAGCGGGCCGAAGAGCGTGCTGTGAGACCGGCCATCCGGGCGGCCCGCGCGGACGATCTGCCTGAACTGGTCGCGCTGGACGAGCTGTGTTTCGGCGCGGATGCCTGGAGTGCCGGCGTGTGGGACGAGGAGTTCGGCCGGCTGACCGAGGACCGGATGATCCTGGTCGCGGACGAGGGCAAGGTCGTCGGGTACGTCGTCCTGCTGATGCCGCCGGTCGCGGAGGACGTGGTCGAGGTGCTGCGGATCGCGGTCGCCCCGGCGGAACGCCGGACCGGGATCGGCGGCCAACTGATGACGACGGCGCTGAGCCGGTGCGCGGGCCGGACGGTGCTCCTGGAGGTTGCTTCGGGCAACGAGTCGGCGCGGGCGCTGTACGCCGGGTTCGGGTTCGAGGAGATCAGCCGGCGGCGCGGGTACTACGCCGGCGGTGCGGATGCGGTGATCATGCGATGGCGGGAGGAAGCGTGAGTCAGGAGCCCCTGATCCTGGGGATCGAGACGTCCTGCGACGAGACCGGGGTCGGGATCGTGCGCGGGCAGACGCTGCTCGCCGACGCGGTGGCGTCGAGTGTGGCGGAGCACGCCCGGTTCGGCGGTGTCGTCCCCGAGGTGGCCAGTCGCGCGCACCTGGAGGCGATGGTGCCGACGATTCGGCGGGCCTGTGAGACTGCCGGGATCGCACCGTCCGACATCGACGCGGTCGCGGTCACCAGCGGGCCCGGCCTGGCCGGTGCGCTGCTCGTCGGTGTTGCCGCGGCCAAGGGCCTGGCGTTGTCGCTCGGCAAGCCGATCTACGGCGTGAACCACCTCGCGGCCCATGTCGCGGTGGACACGCTGGAGCACGGCGATCTGCCGAAGGGCTGTGTCGCGATGCTGGTGTCCGGCGGGCACTCGTCGCTGCTCGCGGTCGAGGACATCACCGACGGCGTCGTACCGATGGGCAGCACGATCGACGACGCGGCCGGCGAGGCGTTCGACAAGGTCGCGCGCGTGCTCGGGCTGCCGTTCCCGGGCGGGCCGCACATCGACAAGGCGGCGCGCGACGGCGACCGTTTGTACGTGACCTTCCCGCGCGGGCTGACGTCGCAGCGCGACCTCGAGCGGCACCGGTTCGACTTCTCGTTCTCGGGATTGAAGACCGCGGTCGCCCGCTGGGTCGAGGCGCGCCGGCGCGACGGCGAGGACGTCCCGGTGAACCACGTCGCGGCGGCCTTCCAGGAGGCGGTCTGCGACGTCCTGACCCGCAAGGCGATCGACGCCTGCAAGGACCGCGGCTTCGAGCATCTGCTGATCGGCGGCGGCGTCGCGGCGAACTCGCGGCTGCGGGCGATGGCCGAGGAGCGCGCCGCCGCGGCCGGGATCGCGGTCCGGGTGCCGCGGCCGGGGCTGTGCACCGACAACGGCGCGATGGTCGCTGCGCTCGGCTCGGAGCTGGTGCGCGCCGGGAGGCAGCCGTCACCGCTCGATCTGCCCGCCGACTCGTCGATGCCGGTGACCGAGGTGCTCAACCGATGAGGTGGGCCGGGCCGGACGGTTTCGAGGCCGACGACGACGCCGGTCGCATCGACGCTGCCGTGGTGCACGGGTTCCTGCGGACGTCGTACTGGGCCAAGGGTGTCCCGCGTGAGGTGGTCGAGCGGGCGATCGCCGGCTCGCTGAACCTCGGCGGGTACGACGCCACCGGCGCGATGGTCGCGTACGCGCGGATGGTGACCGACCGCGCGACGTTCGCGTGGCTGGCCGATGTGTTCGTCCTGGAGTCGCACCGCGGGCACGGACTGGGACGGTTCGTGGTGTCGACGCTGCTCGCGCACCCGGATCTCAAGGGGTTGCGGCAGATCCTGCTGGCGACGGCAGATGCCCATGAGCTGTACCGCTCGTACGGCTTCACCGAGACGCCGCCGGGGTTGATGATGGCGATCCGCACGCCGTCGGCCGAGCTGTACGCGCAGCCGTGAGCGCTCCGGGCGTCGACCTCGTTCGGCACCCGTCCGGTGCCTCTGAGCTGGTCCTGCTCGCGCACGGCGGGCAGGAACATTCCGATGCCGACCCGCATGTGTGGCGGCCGGCCTTGTTGCGGATGTGGCCGTTCGCCCGGGTTGCGCGGTCGGCGGCGCCTTCGGCCGCGGTCGGCTTCCTGCGGTATCGCGCCCGGGGCTGGAACGGCGGCGCGGCGGCCGACGATCTGCTGGCCGTCCTGAACGACCTCCCGGCCGCGTTCTCGCGGGTCGTGCTGATCGGGCACTCGATGGGTGGGCGGGTCGTGGTCGCGGCCGGCGAACATCCGCGTGTTGCGGGCGTGCTCGGGCTGGCGCCGTGGCTGCCGCGGGGCGAACCGCTGATGCGGCTGCGGCCGCCGGTGACCTTCGCGCACGGGACCGACGACCGGCTCACCGATCCGGCGACGACCTTGGCGTACGCCGAGCGGCTGCGCGCGGCGGGGACGCCCGTGACGACGTACCTGCTGGCGAACGAGGGGCACACCATGCTGCGCCGCGCGGCCGACTGGAATCGGGTCGTCGCGGACTTCGTCGCGCGCACCGAGATCGAGCCCGGCGGTAGCCATCAGCTCCCGCCGGCAGAGCGCGACTCGACGGCCGCCGCCGTCACCGAGATCGCGCTGGCTCGCCTCCGCCTGCCGATCCGCGAACGCCTCCGGGTGACCAGTTAGTGCAGCCAGTTAGTGCTGTCAGTTAGTGCGGCCGGTTAGTGCGGCCGGTTAGTGGCGGGCCTCCGGGGAGTGCGGCAGCAGGCGCAGCACCTCGCCCACCGGCAGGTCCCCGGAGACCCGCACGCGAGTTCGATCATATGTTCGAATGTGGCGGGAGTGCAAGTCCCTGTGGTTGATGCACGGTCTGGTCTGGATTCGTTGGTCGTAGGCGGTGATGGAGCCGAGGATGCTCGGGCGTGTGGCGCGTGTCAGGTCGACAGGACGTCTCCCGTGCCATGGGCCACAGCCGAGCGTGAATCAGACACCGAACACACCCGCCCCGCACCACACGACCTGTCGAGAGTGCACACCTTTGGGCCGTGCATCAATCATCTAGGCGGTGACCCGGTCGAGGAAGGTGAACAGGGTCTGTTTCGTGGTGGCGGCGTCGGTGCCTTCGAGGAGCTCGATGCCGTGGGCGGCCGAGCCGGGGACAACGACCAGTTTCTTGTCCTTCGCGGGGACCGCGGCGAAGTCCTTACGCACCTCGGCGACCGGCACGCTGTCGCTCTCGCCGGCCAGGTACAGCGCCGGCACCCGGAGCTTCGCGGCCAGCGGAGTGGTCGGCAGGCGGTGTTCAACGTCGTACCAGGATGCGCAGCTCAGCACCGCGACACCTGAGACCGCGGGCGTGATCGTCGAGCCGCCGATCATCGAGACGCAGCCGCCGACCGAACCGCCGACCAGCGCGACCTTGGTGGCGCCGGCGGACCGGACCTGGTCCACGACGGCCTGCAGTTCCTTGATGCGGTTCAATCCGGTGAGCGTGCCGTACTCCCACAGGGCGACGCGGTAGCCGCGGGCGACCAGCTCGGTCGCGACCTCGGCCCAGTCGCACGCAGATCCGCCCCACTCGTAGGACACGACGACGGCGCGCGCGGCGTCACCCAGCAGTACGCCGTTGACCGCGGTGCTGCCCGCGACCGGTGCGGCGAACGGTTGCGCGTCGGGGGCCGGGCATCCGGCCAGCACGCCCTCGGGCGTCGCCGATGAGCTCGGTGCCGATGAGCTCGGTGCCGGTGAGCTGGGGGCCGGTGAGCTTGGGTCCGGCGCGGCGGAATCGGCCGCTGATCCGCAGCCGGCCAGACCGAGCGTGAGGGCGAGGAAGACAACGGCGGATCGACCGACGTCCGGCATGGCCACCTCCTGGGCGAGAGGACAGTTATACCGGTCTCTCGGGGGCGCTGCCGGGGGTGACGCGGCGGCACGCGTAGGCGACTGCGTCGCGATCGATGCGCGTGATGATCAGCGTTGCCGATCCGGACCCCTTCGGGGCGAGCTTCTTGCGCAGCTGGGCCGGGTCGAGGTCGACGCCGCGCTTCTTGATCTCGAGGGTGCCGAGGCCGTGCGCGCGCACCCAGGCGCGGAGCGCTTTCTCCTTGTACGGCAGCTCTTCCAGCACCTCGTACGCCGATGCCAGCGGAGTCGGGACGTACTTCGCTGCGCTGAGATAAGCGATGCGTGAATCCAGCAGCCACCCGTTGACCGCGGCAGCGACCGCAGTGACCAATCCGGCTCGGACGACGGCGCCGTCCGGCTCGTAGATGTACTGCCCGATCGGGCGCACGTCGGCGTCCGGTGCGTCCGACACGGTGGCCCCACTCGGCAGCAGGGTGGCGCGGCGCGGCGTACCGCCGTACAGCTCGCCCGACCACAGCGCGGCCTCCTTGACCTCGCCGGAGTCGCTGATCCACTCCGCCTCGACGCCGTCGGGGATCGCAGCGTGCGGGATGCCGGGCGCCACCTTGACGCACGCCGTCCGCTCGAGGAGCGAGGTGACGAACGACCAGGGCGGCGAGTAGGCGTTGTGGTCGAAGACGCGCCGTCCGTCCGCCCGCCGGGCCGGGTCGGCGAAGACCAGGTCGTACGGCGTGAGGTCGGTGGCCTCCGCATCGCCGACGAGCACCTCGCCCGGCAACTCGAACGCTGCCAGGTTCGCGCGGGCGACGGCAGCGGTCTCGGGATCCCGCTCGATGCCGGTCACCTGCAGCCCCGCACGCGCCATCGTGATCAGGTCGCCGCCGATGCCGCATCCGAGGTCCACGACGGTCCGGATCCGGGTCGCTGCGATGCGTGCGGCGCGGTGCGTGCTCACCGTGGTCCGGGTGGCCTGCTCGAGGCCGTCGGGGGTGAAGTACATCCGCTCCGCGTCCGCGCCGAACTTGGCGACGGCCCGGTGGCGCAGCGCGGCCTGGGTGACCGCAGTCGTGACGAGCGTGGCGTCGTACTGGCGCCGGAGCTTCTGGACGAGCTGGAGCTCCTGGTGGGGGCGGTAGCCGGCGCAGGCGGCCGCGAGGACCTCGGCGCCCGGTCCGTCGAGCAACGCCGTGACTGTCACCCGGCAAGCCTAGAGGTGGCCGCTGCGCGAGCGGTGCGCGGGAATTCGTCTGGCACTCGAGTTGACCGAGTGCTAATCGCGGCCTAGATTCGGTGTTGGCACTCTCTGCCTGAGGGTGCCAGCGGTCCGGCCTCTGACTCCCGCGACGGCAGGGGAGCGCGACCACATGTCACAGACAAGCGAAATCGACCGTGGAGGTCAGCAAGTGTCGGTCACGATCAAGCCGCTCGAGGACCGCGTCCTCGTCGCGCCGCTCGAAGCCGAGCAGACCACGAAGTCCGGTCTGGTGATCCCGGACACCGCCAAGGAGAAGCCGCAGGAGGGCGAGATTCTCGCCGTCGGCCCGGGCCGGATCGACGACAACGGCAACCGGGTCCCGCTCGACGTCGCCGTCGGCGACAAGGTCATCTACTCCAAGTACGGCGGCACCGAGGTCAAGTACGACGGCCAGGACTACCTGATCCTGGGCGCCCGCGACATCCTCGCAGTCGTCAGCAAGTGACGATCGCTCGCTGTTCCTGACTGACACCGCCCTGGTGCCGGACGCCGGCGCCGGGGCGGAGTCGGTACCGGCCCGGACGGCCACGACCGGATCGCCGGCACAGTGCGGACACAGTGTGGACACTGCGCAGACACTGCGCGGACACAGCGAGCCCGGAACCTGCTGTCACAGCAGTGAAATCAGAGAGGGACTGGATTTTTCATGCCGAAGATCCTCGAGTTCGACGAGGACGCGCGGCGCGCGCTGGAGCGCGGCGTCGACAAGCTCGCGAACACGGTGAAGGTGACGCTGGGGCCGAAGGGCCGCTACGTCGTCCTGGACAAGAAGTGGGGCGCCCCGACCATCACCAACGACGGTGTCACCGTCGCGCGTGAGGTCGAGTTGGACGACCCGTTCGAGAACCTTGGTGCGCAGCTGACCAAGGAGGTCGCCACCAAGACCAACGACATCGCCGGTGACGGCACCACCACCGCGACGGTGCTGGCGCAGGCGCTGGTGCACGAGGGCCTGCGGGCGGTCGCCGCCGGCGCCAACCCGATGGGCCTCAAGCGCGGTATCGAGGCGGCCGTCGAGGCCGTGTCGGCCAAGCTGGTGGAGACCGCGAAGCCGGTCGACGACAAGGGCGACATGGCCCACGTCGCGACCATCTCCGCGCGCGACGCCGAGATCGGCGCGCTGATCGCGGACGCCTTCGACAAGGTCGGCAAGGACGGTGTGATCACCGTCGAGGAGTCGAACACCTTCGGGACCGAGCTCGAGTTCACCGAGGGCATGCAGTTCGACAAGGGCTACATCTCGCCGTACTTCATCACCGACGCCGAGGCCGGCGAAGCGGTGCTGGAGGACCCGTACATCCTGATCCACCAGGGCAAGATCTCCGCGATCGCGGACCTGCTGCCGCTGCTGGAGAAGGTCGTGCAGTCCGGCAAGAGCCTGCTGATCATCGCCGAGGACGTCGAGGCCGAGGCGCTGTCCACCCTGGTGGTGAACAAGATCCGCGGCAACTTCACCTCGGTGTCGGTCAAGGCGCCGGGCTTCGGTGACCGCCGCAAGGCGATGCTGGAGGACCTGGCCGCGCTGACCGGCGCGCAGGTCGTCGCCCCCGAGGTCGGGCTGAAGCTCGACCAGGTCGGTCTCGAGGTGCTCGGTTCGGCTCGCCGGATCGTCGTCACCAAGGACAACACGACCGTCGTCGAGGGCGCCGGCAAGGCCGAGGACATCGAGGCGCGGGTCGCCCAGATCAAGGCCGAGATCGAGCGCACCGACTCCGACTGGGACCGCGAGAAGCTGCAGGAGCGGCTGGCCAAGCTGGCCGGCGGCGTCTGCGTGATCAAGGTCGGCGCGGCCACCGAGGTCGAGCTGAAGGAGAAGAAGCACCGGATCGAGGACGCCGTCTCCGCGACGCGCGCCGCGATCGAGGAGGGCATCGTGGCCGGCGGCGGTTCCGCGCTGGTGCACGCCTCCACCGTGCTGGACAAGGAGCTCGAGCTCGCCGGCGACGAGGCGACCGGTGTCCGGATCGTCCGCAAGGCGGTCGTCGAGCCGCTGCGCTGGATCGCCGAGAACGGCGGCTACGAGGGGTACGTCGTGACCTCGAAGGTTGCCGAGATGGAGACCGGCAGCGGCTTCAACGCGGCCACCGGTGAGTACGGCGACCTGCTCGCGCAGGGCGTCCTGGACCCGGTCAAGGTGACCCGGTCCGCGCTCGCCAACGCCGGCTCGATCGCCGCGCTGCTGCTGACGACCGAGACCCTGGTCGTCGACAAGCCCGAGGAAGAGGAGCCCGCCGCGGCCGGTCACGGCCACGGTCACGGCCACTGACCTCAGGTGGTTCGGTAGTCCGGCAGTACCGCAGTACCGCAGTACAGCAGTACAGCAGTACAGCAACAGCACACAGCATCACCAGCATCACCAGCATCGACAGCACCGCCCGGCAGCCCAGCTGCCGGGCGGTGCTGTTGCTCGGGGTGCCGATCGGATCTGATGTGATGGCCGGATGCGGATGCGGATGCGGATCCGGGAGCGGGACGACGGCGACCTCGACAGCTGCGTCGGGGTGCTGCGCGCGGTGCACGAGCGGGCGGGGTACCCGATCAACTGGCCGGCGGATCCATGCGGCTGGCTGACACCGCCTGGCCGGCTGGGCTGCTGGGTCGCTGTGAGCGACGGCCAGGTCGTCGGGCACGTGGTCCTGACTGCCACGGCAGAGGGAGTCGAGGTCGAGCGGTTGTTCGTCGACCCGGGAGCGACCCGGCAGGGGATCGGCAGGCGGCTGCTCGACCATTGCGTACGCGCGGCCGCGGAACTCGGGCTGCCGCTCGCGCTCGAGGTCGCCGACAACGGCGGTGCGGCGGTCGAGCTGTACCGGCGGGCCGGCTGGTCCGAAGTCGGCCGGACGCCGATCGACTGGGGCCGGGACCGGGCCGCCGAGCTGATCCGGTTCGCCGCGCCGGGCGACACCGAACGGCGTGGCGCGGGCAGTTGAGCTCTCGGACCGGCCGGGACGGGACCTTTGGCCCTGGCGGTGGCGGGGCGGCGATCTGGTGAACCCACGGGTAGTGACAGATTGTGACAAAATTCCGGGCTTGACCACTAATTGCCACTAGGCAAGGAGAGTTGAGCGCCGTACCATCTTTCAGGCTGACCGGTCCGAACACGAGGGGGCGAGGGGTGACAGAGGTCCGAGTGCCTGACACCCACGACCGGGTCGAGCTCAGGGATCTTGCCGCGCTGGCCGGCGACGGGGACCGCACAGCTCTCAACGACCTGCTCACCAGGGTGCGCGCTGTGGCGCACCGTTACGTACGGTCCCGGTTGTGGACCTATCCCGGCGGCGCCGACATGGTCGACGACGTAGCGCAAGAAGTGTGTGTCGCGGTCTTCGGCGCGTTGTCGCGCTACCGCGACGAGGGGAGGCCTTTCGAGGCTTTCGTCTACGGCATCGCGGCCCGCAAGGTCGCCGATGCCCAGCGTGCGTTCGCGGTGGCCGACGTCTCGACGCCGGACCTGCCGGACGGCGCGGACGAGTCACCGACGCCGGAGGAGCGTGCGGTTCGGCATTCCGAGATCCAGCACATCATGGGTCTGCTGGACAAGCTGCCGGACAAACTGCGCGAGATCTTGCGCCTCCGGGTCGTTGCGGGGTTGTCAGCCGAGGAGACCGGCCGGGCACTGGGGATGACACCGGGGGCGGTGAGGGTCGCACAGCATCGGGCGTTGAACACGCTCAGGGGGTTCGTGGGGCATGAGACACAGCTGGAACGAGGACGAGCAGGGGAGGGGCATCATGGCTGACCGTTTCGACCTGGACGCGATCGAGGCCGATGACGCACTGCTCGAT
Organism: Kribbella sp. NPDC048915; assembly: GCF_040649595.1. Lineage (NCBI taxonomy): Bacteria > Bacillati > Actinomycetota > Actinomycetes > Propionibacteriales > Kribbellaceae > Kribbella > Kribbella sp. NPDC048915. Next base: position 23,575 of record NZ_JBEZFT010000097.1, read on the forward strand.
CTGCTGGCTGCCGGTGGGGAGTCCGCCCGGGCGGCGGGCGAGCACGACCCGGCCGCCCAACTGCTGGCCGATCTGCGGCTTGCGGTGGAGGTCGAGGACGAGCTCCCGGTGGAGACCATCGACGATCCGGAGGGCTTCCTGGCGCGCTGCGCCGCGCTGAACCCGATGACCGACCCGTTCGCGCGCAAGATGGCGACTCGGGGCCTGGCCGTCGGGGTCGCCGCGGTGGCCGCGCTCTCGGTCTCCGGCGTGGCCGCGGCCGTCACCGGCGATCCGCTGTCGCCGTACGAGAAGGTCATCGAGAAGATGGTCGACGCGGTCCGCCCGCAGACCAGCTTCCCGAAGGACGACCTGGAAGGGCTGCCGGTCTCCGACCGCAGCAAGATCGTCAAGGTCGGCAAGGACTTCAAGGCGAAGGCCTCGGCCCAGCACGCCCAGGACAAGGACAGCTCCGCCGCTCAGGACAACGAGCAGGCTCAGGCGATCGAGGCGAAGCCGAACGCGCTGGAGCCGACCGACGGCCGGCCGATCGCGGAGCGGGAGCTGCCGTACGTTCCGGTCGACGACGAGCTGAAGCCGCAGGTCCCGGCCAAGCCGACCACCGAGGTCACGGCGACTCCGGGTGACACCGACGCCGGGCAGACCGACGGCGAGCAGGGCGGCGGTTCCGGACAGGACGACACCGGTCAGACGACCGAGCCGTCGGACACCACGACGGACCAGCCAACCGATACGCCGACGGACACACCGACCGACCCGCCGTCGACGCCGACGGAGGAGCCGACCGACACCCCGACGGACCCGCCGTCCACGCCGACCGACAGCACCACGACCCCGCCTGCCAACGGCGAGACGGGTGACAACACCGGCGACACCGGGACCGGTGACACCGGTTCGGGCGACACGAGTACGGGCGACAACACGGCGGGCAGCGACTCGGCCGGGACGCCCGGCGAGGGCTCCGGCGACGGCCAGCCTGGCGACGGGCAGACCGGTGACGGGCAGCCTGGTGACGGGCAGGCCGGTGACGGGCAGGCCGGTGACGGGCAGCCTGGTGACGGGCAGGCCGGTGACGGGCAGGCCGGTGACGGGCAGACCGGCGATCAGGAGACGAAGCCCGGCGACGGCACGACGACGCCGGTTCCGGACGACTCGGGCAGCACCACGACCCCCGACGACCAGACCGGTAGCGGAGACGCGGCCGACGAGACCGAGCCGAGCAGTCCGGTCACGCAGGTCCCGGATCCGGTCAAGGAGCTGACGGACCTGGTCGGGACGGTCGTGAACAGCGTCCTGCCGACCCCGAGCGGTGAGCAGGCCACCAACGCGGACGCGCGGAAGTACTTCCGCACCCCGCAGGCCAAGTCCACCAAGACGGCCAAGTCCACCAAGGCGACCAAGACCACCAAGGCGACCAAGACCACCAAGGCGACCAAGACCGGCAAGGCAACCACCAAGGCCACCAAGGCGGTCACGAAGGCGGCGACGCCGAAGCACTCGAGCGGGAAGGTCAGCACCGGTTCGGTCCGTAAGGTCTACCCGACCGGCAAGCATTCCAGCGGTCAGTACGCCGAGGGCAAGCACGCCGCCATCGAGCGGACCCACGGCTCGACGGCCGACGAGAGCCTGCTGCAGATCCTCGACGTGGTCAACAAGCCGACCCGATAACCGGCTCTTGTGACCGATCCGTGGGTGGATCTGGTTGACCGAGTCGGCGCGCGCTGGACGCCGCGGGCGTTCCCGCGCGGTGGGTTCACCCACGGTGTTGTGGGTTCCTGACCCGTGTGAAGGGTGCGGAACCCACAACACGGTAGGTAAACCCACCGTGCGGCGGTAATCCGGACGGCCTAAGACCACACCACACCACCACGGCGCCATGGCACGGCGCCACGGCACGGCGCCACGGCACGGCGCCACGGCACGGGACGGGACGGCGGCACGGCGCCACGGCACGGCTCCACGGCACGGCACCACGGGACGGGACGGCGGCACGGCGCCACGGCACGGCACCACGGCATCGCGCCGCATCGGCATCGCGCCGCATCGTCACCGCGAGCCGAACACCGCCGATCTGGTCACCTGCCCAGATCACCGCTTGCTGGACCACCCGCCGGCTGTTCTGCGGCACGGCGTACGAGTGGTTGACCCCGTGTGTTGGGGGTTCTTCGCTCGCACACCAACGAAGAACCTCCAACACGCGGGGTCAACCCATGCCGTCCGGCTGCTACCGCTACCACGCCGGCCGCTGCAGTTGGCGCCACTTCGCCGACCTCACACCAACCCTGCACTGCCTGCACTTCCTGCACTGCCTGGCCCCGAAAATCCTCCTAGTACTACAGCCGGACTTCGTGTTCTCCGGCCGGAGCGGTCTTCGTTATGTGCCTGTCTTGGCGGATTTGGGGAGGATTTCTGGCCGATC
>NZ_JBEZFT010000098.1:0-25673 GCF_040649595.1 Kribbella sp. NPDC048915
TCCGCCGCAAGGTGGGTTCACCCATCGTGTTGTGGGTTCCGTACCCTTCACACGGGTCAGGAACCCACAACACCGTGGGTGAACCCACCGTGTGGCAACGCGCGCGGCGTCCAGCGCGATCCAGCGCGGTCGACTCCGGTCAGCGGCGATCCGATCAGCGGCGATCTGGGCGGCGGCGATCTGGGCGGCGGTGATCTGGGCGGCGGTGGTCTGGTCGCGGGGTTCGGCATGCGGTGACGGTGCGGCATGGCTCCGTGCAGCTGGCGCAGCGATTCAAGGTACTCGTAGGCATCACGCCGAAGCGGCTCGCGCGCACCTACCGCTTCATCGCCACCGTCATCGCCACCGTCATCGCCACCGTCATCGCCACCCTCATCGCCACCCTCATCGCCACCCTCATCGCCACCCTCATCGCCACCGTCATCTCCACCGTCATCTCCACCGTCTTCGCGATCGGCCCTACCGAACCGGTCGACTGGGGCGAACTCGCAGCCCGGGCCGGGTACTTCGATCAGACCCATCTCACCCACGAATTCCGCGCGTTCACCGGCCTCACGCCCACGCAGTACCTGGAAGTCCGCCGCCGCTTCCTCCGCGAGCACCCCGGCCACGCGCTCAAGGGCTGGCCCCTCCCCCCGGCCCGACCGCGTCCACGAGCCCGACGGCGCCTGCGCCGGACCACTTTGTGCATGGGATCCGTACGCCGACCGGCGTGTCGGTACGGACGCCGTGCACAAAGTGCCACCGCCCAGGGCGGGCCTGTCGAACCACGCGTGGGACGGCCTGCTCCGGTGGACGGGTTTGACGGGGCGGCGGTTGCGCGCTATTTGATAAGAGGGTTGGCACTCTCCTGGGATGAGTGCCAGCGTGGTTCGAGGGTGGTCGAGGAAATGAGGGGGTTTCCGGAGATGGAGGGTCGAGCGGCGCGGCGGTGGATGGCGGGGCTGTTGGTGCATCCGTTGATGGCGACCGTGCTGGCGGTGGATCTGGCGTGGGTGGTGCTGGGTCGCCGAGGGTGGGAGGCGCCCATTTACACGGCAGGCGTGACGGTGGTTGCGCTGGCTCTCGCGATCGGTATGCATCGCGTCAGGCGGGTGCCGCGGGTGGCTTCGTTGGTCGCGCTCTTTCTTGTGGTGGCGCTGACCAACGCAGTGCTGATGATGAGTGGGGCGTTGCTGGTGCGGCTCGGGCGGCCGCTGCCGACGGTGGCGGTTCTGTGTCTGGCGATGGCCGCGGTGGCCGTCGTACTTACCTTCCTGATCGCCGGCATCGCCGAGCGCGCCGCGCACCGGCGTACGCATCCGGTCGAGGCCGATCCGGCGACCGTCGATCTCATCGACTCAACCCTCGTCGACCTGCCGGTGCCCACTGCGGCATTCAGCCGAGCAGAGGAGCTGCCGACGCGCATCATGAGGACTGAGGAGCCGGTCGTCGCGAAGGTCGTCGACCCGGCTGCCTGAGGACCCGTCAGGCGGTCCTCAGGGATGGTTCGAGGGGAAGCAGGCGGCGACGGCGAGGCGGTCCACGAAGTCGTTCATCGGGTCGCCGGAGTGGCCTTTGACCCAGCGGAAGGCCACGTCGCCGCGCTCGATCACCAGCGTCACCAACGGCTCCCAGAGGTCGCGGCTCACGACGGGCTTGCGGGCGGACGTAAGCCATCCGCGCTCGAGCCAGCCCTCGTACCAGCGGTCACGGAAGCAGTTGACGACGTACGTCGAATCCGAGACGACCAGCAGCGGACCATCGTTGGACCGTACGGCTTCCAGCGCGGCGCGGATCTCCATGCGCTGGTTCGTCGTCGCGGGCTCGTGGCCGGAGGCGTACTGCGTTTCCGACAACGCCCAGGCCCAACCGCCGGGACCCGGGTTGCCGGAGCAGGCGCCGTCGGTGAACACCGACCGGGCACCGTCGGGAACAGTCATATCGGCCGGACGAGGACGGCGTACGCGAGCTACACACATCAGGCCGCAACCCTACCCCGACCACCCACACACCGGCGCATGCCACCGACCGACGACACAAGTCAGCGGAGCTGGAAGCCGCTGGTCCTCAGGGCTTCACGGAGGTGCTCTCGTCCACGCAGGCCCGCAACCGAGCCGAACCGGCCGGCGACGCGAGAGATCCAGCCGGCCGGAAGGCCGACCTCGGCGTAGAACGAGTTCAGGGTCTCCTCGTACCGGTGCAGGTCCGCGGTCTGGCTCGCGGCGGAGTACGTCTCGTGATGCAGCACGACCTGCTGCGGCAACCGAGGCTTCACGGCGGTGCCGTCGAAGCCGGAAGGGCGCCCGACCGTCAGGCCGAACACCGGGAAGACGTTCGGCGGTAGCTGCAGTTCGGCAGCGACCTCGAGTGGGCGGTTCCGGATCGCGCCGACGAACACCGTGCCGAGACCGAGCGACTCGGCCGCCAGCGACGCGTTCTGCGCCGCGAGCGCGACGTCCACGAAGGCGAGCAACGCGGCCTCGACAAAATCCGCCCCTTCCGCAGTGGCCGAGCCGAGCTCCGTGGTGATCTGCCGAGCCCGCGCCAGATCCGCGAGCCATACCAGGAACAGCGGCGCCTCGGCGATGAACCCCTGCTCCCCCGCCAGCTCCGCCAGCCGCGCCCGTCGTCCGTCGTCCTGTACGGCGACCACGCTCCACAACTGCAGGTTCCCGGACGTCGGCGCCGACTGTGCCGCGGCGACCAAGGCGGCCAACGTGTCGTCCGGCACCGGATCAGGCCGGAAAGCACGCACCGACCGATGGGACAGCTGCTGAGCGAGTACGGCGTTCCACGCGGCCGGCGGCGTGAACGACGCCGATCCGTAGCGCGATCGGTACGACGTCTCGGCGGCAACGGGAGACGGGCTGACAGTCATCGCAGAACTCCAACTCACAGATGGCGGGCGAGATGGGCGATGACATCGGCGGCATCGTCCTCACTACCGTAGATGAAGGTCGATTTGCGCCGCCGCAGCACCGGCAACCCGAGCGCGTACAGCCCCGGGCTGTCCACGACGACGCCGCCGTCGTGCCGCAGCCGTCCCTTGGCATCCACGACCGGTACGTCGAGCCAGCTGTAGTCCGGCCGGAAACCCGTCGCCCAGATGATGCTCCGGATCTCACCGCTGTCCAGCCGAAGCTGCAACCGCGCCGATCCCGGCACTCGCGTGGGCTCGAACCGATCCGGCGAACCCGGCGTCAACCCCGCGAACTCGTCGAAGGCGTCCAGCAGCCGAGCCAACTTCAGGTCAGCCAAGGCGAACACGTTCCGCAGCCCACCGGAGAACAACGCAACCCCGTCCCGCACCGCCGCCAGCCGCCCGACCGGCTCCACACCCAACGCAGTCAGGGCGTTGATGTCGAGGGTCTCCCGCGACGGCGACCCGACCAGCTGCGGCGACGGCAACCGGCGCGCCCGCTCGAGGTCCTCGATCTCGTCGTACCGCTGATTCCAGATGCCGGAGGCAATCATCCACCACAGCACGTCGCGCCCACGGTACGTCCGCGGCATCCGTGCCTGTTCCCCCACCGAGATGATCACCGGCCGCCCCGACCGCCGTACCTCCGCGGCCAACTGCACCCCGGTCGCCGACGCACCGACGACCAGGACCCCACCGTCCGGCAGCTGCTCCGGACCGCGGTACTGCGACGGCGTCAACTGCAGCACCGACGACGGGACGGCGGACGCGAAGCCAGGCACCACGGGCGTGTTGAACGCACCGCTGGCCAGTACTACCGCCCGGCAGTCGATCTCACCGTCACTGGCGACGACGCGGTACCCGTCGGAGGTCCGCCGTACCGACGTCACCGCGACGCCCGTCCGCACCGGCGCGTCCGCGAGCTTCGCGAAGCGCTCGATGAACTCGGTCACTTCGACCGTCGTCAAATAGCCGTCCGGATCCGGGCCGTCGTAGTGATGGCCGGGGAGCCGGGTCAGCCAATTCGGCGTCAGCAGCCGCAGCGACGGCCAGCGTTCGGTCCGCCAGGCGTTCGCGACCTCGCCGCGCTCGAGCACGACGTGGTCGACGGACCGCCGGGTCAGGAAGTGGCTGGCGGCCAGACCCGCGTGGCCGGCGCCGACGACGACGGCAGTAGTGCGTTCGATGACCGGACCTCAGGCGACTTCGACGGTGACGTCGGTCGGGTTGGTCAGCGCGTCGAAGACGGCGGACCGCTTCTGGGACTGCGCGACCAGCGCCTCGATGTCCGCCTTGGACGCGTCGGCGTCGATGGAGAACGTCACCTTGATGTCGTTGAACCCGTTGCGGACGTCGCTGTCCGCGCCCAGGATGCCGCGGACGTCGTGGTTGCCCTCGACAACCGACTCGACCGAGCGGAGCTGGATGCCGCGGTTCTGCGCGACCGACGCGACGCCCGCGGTCAGGCAGCTGGCCAGGCCGACGAGCAGGTACTCGATCGGGGTGATGCCGTTGTCCTCGGCCGCGAAGACCTCGGGATGGTCGGCCTCGAACACCGACTCGGACTTGTGCTCCTGGTCGGCGCCCAGACCGTAGAACTTCTGGATCGTCGTGGTGCTGTGCACCCCGCTCTGCCATTTCGAGGACGCCCGCCAGACGAACTGGGCGGCTTCGGGGGCGCCCTTCAGCGCCTCGCGCGCATCCAGCAGAGCCTGCACATTGACGCCGTTGACAACCGTCGTGGACATATCCGGTTCGCCCTTCACTCGATTAGTACGATTACTCTACTGATTTACTACACATACCAGTGAGGATGTCCAGATGGCAGACCCGACCCGAGCGGCGGGCTCGGTCGGAACGGTCGAGACCCGGTACGCCGACCTGCCGGTGCCGGTGCCGCTCGACTGCGGACGCGAGCTGCCGAACGTCCGCGTGGCCTACGAAACGTACGGCGAACTCGCGCCGAACCGAGACAACGTCATCCTCGTCTGCCATGCACTCAGCGGGGACGCGCACGCAGCCGGCTTCGCGAAGACGCCGCCCGCGTCCGGGACCCGCGACGGCTTCGGCGCCGAGGCTCGGGACGGCGCAACCGGTGCGGGCCTCGGGTGGTGGGACGGCATGATCGGCCCGGGGAAGGCGTTCGACACCGACCGCTACTTCGTCGTCTCCACGAACCTGCTCGGCGGTTGCCGCGGGACGACCGGCCCGGCGTCGATCGATCCCGCGACCGGTGCGCCGTACGGCGCCGACTTCCCGGTGATCACGGTCGCGGACATGGTGCGGACCGAACGGGCGTTCCTCGACACGCTCGGCATCGAGCGGCTGGCCGCGGTGGCCGGCGGTTCGCTCGGCGGGATGCAGGCCCTCGAATGGGCGGTGTCGTACCCGGACCAGGTCGACGCGATCGTCGCGATCGCCACCACCCACGCGCTGCACCCACAAGGCGTCGCGTGGAATGCGATCGCTCGCAGTGCGATCATGGGCGACCCCGCGTGGCAGGGCGGGCAGTATTACGGCACCGGCCGCTCCCCCGACGCCGGGATGGGCGTGGCCCGGATGGTCGGCCACATCACCTACCTGTCGGCGCCGGCGCTGGACGACAAGTTCGCGCGGCGGCTCCAGTACGCCGACGACGTCCGGTACACGATCACCGAGCCCGAGTTCGAGGTCGAGAACTACCTGCGCCATCAGGCGGAATCGTTCGTCAAGCGGTTCGACGCGAACACCTATCTCTACACATCGCGGGCGCTGACGTACTTCGACCTCGCGCGCCAGTACGGCGCGGGCTCGCTCGCGAAGGCTCTGGACACCGTGGCGGCCCGGACCCTGCTGATCGCGTTCAGCTCCGACTGGCTGTACCCGCCGCAGGCGTCGCGGGACATCGAGCAAGCCCTGCGATCGCTCGGCAAGGACGTCGAGCTCGCCGTCATCGACGCGCCGTACGGACACGACTGCTTCCTGCTCGAGGAAGCCCGCCAAACACCGATCATCCGCCGGTTCCTGGCCGAAGGAAGGACTCCATGACCAACAGTGCCGAGGAAGACCACGAGTTCGGGTTCGAGACGCGGCAGCTGCACGCCGGTCAGCGCCCCGATCCCAACACCGGCGCCCGAGCGGTCCCGATCTTTCAGACGACCAGCTACGTCTTCGAGGACCCCGAGTCGGCAGCGGCGTACTTCAACCTGCAGGAGTACGGCAATACCTACTCGCGGATCATGAACCCGACGGTCGCCGTCTTCGAGGAGCGGGTGGCGAACCTCGAGGGCGGCAGCGGCGCAGTCGCGTTCTCCAGCGGTATCGCCGCCCAGGCGGCCGCGCTGTTCACGCTGCTGGAGCCCGGCGATCACGTGGTGTCGTCGTCGGCGCTGTACGGCGGCACGGTCAACCAGCTCAAGCACCTGCTGCGGAAGCTGAACGTCGAGCTGACCTGGGTCGACCCGGACGATCCCGAGGCGTGGCGGAAGGCGATCCGGCCGACCACGAAGGCGTTCTTCGGCGAGACCATCGGCAACCCGGCCGGCAACGTGCTGGACATCGAGGCGCTGGCGACGATCGCGCACGAGCACGGGCTGCCGCTCGTTGTCGACAACACGTTCGCGACGCCGTACCTGTGCCGCCCGATCGAGTGGGGCGCGGACATCGTGGTGCACTCGGCAACGAAGTTCATCGGCGGACACGGGACGAGCATCGGCGGTGTCGTTGTCGAGGCGGGTACGTTCGACTGGTCGAACGGCCGGTTTCCGGTGGTCGCCGACCCGTCCCCGGCGTACCACGGTCTGAAGTTCCACGAGACCTTCGGCGAGTACGGGTACCTGATGAAGCTGCGCGCGGAGACGTTGCGCGACCTCGGCGGCACGCTGTCGCCGTTCAACGCCTTCCTGTTCCTGCAGGGTCTGGAGACGCTGTCGCTGCGGATGGAGCGGCACGTCACGAACGCTCAGCGGATCGCGGAGTTCCTCACCGGGCACGAGCTCGCCTCCAACATCACGTACGCGGGGCTGCCGGGCAGCAAGTACGAGGCGCTGGTCGCGAAGTACCTTCCGCGCGGCGCCGGTGCCGTGTTCTCGTTCGACTGCGCCGGCGGCCGGGCCGGCGGGCAAGCGCTGATCGGCGGCCTGCGGCTGTGGTCGCACCTGGCGAACGTCGGTGATGCGAAGAGCCTGGTCATCCACCCGGCGAGTACGACGCACCGCCAGCTGAGCGACGACGAGCTCGAAGCGGCCGGCGTCCGCCCGGGCACGATCCGGCTCTCGGTCGGCACCGAGTCCGTCGACGACCTGATCTGGGACCTCGACCGTGGTCTCGCCACCATCGGCACCGGGAGGTGACGCAGATGACCGACCTCACCCGCTACCAGGATGCGCTCGCGATCCAAGGCGTCCTCAACAGCGCCCGCACCATCGCGATCGTCGGGCTGTCCAACAACGAACTGCGCGCCAGCTACTTCGTCGGGTACTACCTCAAGCGGCACGGGTACGACGTGATTGCGGTGAACCCACGCGAGACCGAGATCCTCGGCGCGACGTCGTACCCGAGCCTGCGGGACGTCCCACGACCGGTCGATCTGGTCAACGTGTTCCGCGCGCCCGACGCACTGCCCGAGATCGCGCGCGACACCGTGGCGATCGGGGCCGGCGCGTTGTGGTGCCAATTCGGCGTGATCAACCTCGAAGGTGCGCAGATCGCCGTCGACGGCGGCGTGACCGTCGTGATGGATCGCTGCCTCAAGGTCGAGCACGCCCGGTACGCGGGCCGAATGCACTGGCTGGGCTTCAACACCCGGCGGATCACCGCACGGCGCGCCGGTCTGCAGTAGGACGATCAGGTCACGCCACGTCGAGTGGGTTCGCAGCCATCCGCGTCGCCAGGCCGGACTGGACCGCTCGGGCGGCGGAGCTGGTGGGCTTGCGAGCGGCCTGTGCCTGGAAGCAGGCCAGGAACTCGTCGGCCAGGTCCGTGCGCGGATACGCGCCGAGCACCTCGGCACGAAAGGCCGGGGTGAAGTCGTCGACGTTCCGCCCGACGATGTCCACCGCCGCCGCCCGTGACAGCAGATGGCCCTCGACGTCGTCGGCCGGATCGACGTCGGGCCACATGTGCCGCACGATGACCTCCGCGAGCCGCTCCCCGCGCTCCCTCGACCACCCCGCGCCGGCAGCGAACACCCGCGCCACCTGCCCACTCGCTTCCTCGAAAGCGACCGTATGGCTGTCGAACACCGGCACCAGGCTCAGGTCATGAAACATCGCCGCGACGAACAGCAACTCCGCGTCGTAGTCGAGCCCTCGCTGCGCGCCGTACGTCGCACCCCACACGTGGACGCGCATCGAGTGCCGCAGCATCGCATCGGACAGATAGGTCTCGGCAACACCCAGCGCCGCCGAGGCAGCCGCAGTGTCAGGAAGCTTGATCATGCCTCGACCGTACGGCGCCCCACGCCACCATCCCTGGTCCACTCACGGGGCGTCCTGATGGGCCACCACTCTCGGCGCTGTGCCGTCCTCAGCGGCAGCGTGCGGGCGGTTCGACGCCGAGGGCGCGGAGGGCGGTGGCGTAGCGGGTGATGTTACGGAGTTTGACGGATTCGTAGCCGCGGACGAGGTCGGGCAGTTCCGCGAGTTCGACGGCGCGGTCGTACGACTCGGCCGTCAGGTTCGCGGCCAGGTCGGTCATCAGGGCGCGATAGTGATCGCGCAGGTCGCGCTCGACCTTGCGGAGGTGGGCGTAGCCGAAGAGGTCGGCGCGGGTGCCGCGCAGCGCCTTGAGCTTGGCGAGTACGCGCAGGCTGAGGTGTGACTTGGGGCCGAAGGTCAGCTTCTTCTCCCGGCCGAGCGCTCGCAGGACCGGCGGGTGCAGTTTGAAGGAGACCGTGCCGCCCGGGAACAATTCACCGGTCGCGTCGAGGAACGCCGGGTCGGTGAGGAGGCGGGCGACCTCATACTCGTCCTTGTACGCCGTCAGCTTGAACAGGTTGCGTGCCACCGCCTCGCTGAACCGGGTGTCCACGGTGACGGCTTTCTCGGCGGCCGCGATCCGCGCGACGAAGTCGACGTACGAGTTCGCGAGCTCGACGTTCTGGTACCCGACGAGGTCGGCGGCCCGCCGGCCGACGAGCCGCAGTACCTCACCTTGGAGCCCCGACGCCGCGACCGAAGCCGGTACGTCGGGGCGCGCGGCCGGTGCCGGCTTCGTGCCGGCGGCGTGGAACGCGGCCGGGTCGGCGACCGCGACCCGGCCCCACGTGAACGCGGCGATGTTCGCGGCGACCGCGGTGCCGTTGATCCGGATCGCTTCCTCGATGGCCGCGGCGGGCAGCCGGAGCGCGCCGGTCTGGTATGCGGCGCCGACCAGCAGGAAGTTCGCGGCGATCGTGTTGCCGAAGATCCGGTCCGCGGCGTCGAGCGCGTCGAAGGCGAACAGCTCCGCGGTGGCGGTCCGCACCCGCTCCAGCAGCCCGGCCTCGTCCGGGTGCCGGACGTCCGGGTCGTACACCATGGCACCGGTCGCGGTGCGACTCGTCGAGACCACCGTTCGGCTGAGCATACGGTTGCCGTAGGCAAGGTTCCGGTCCTCGGCGAGAGTCAGCAGGTCGAACCCGAGCAGGCAGTCGGCCGAGCCGGGCGTGAGCCGGTTGGCCGGTTCGAGCTCGCCGTCCGCGAACCGCAGGTGGCCCGTGACCGGTCCGGCCTTCTGGCTCAGCCCGGTCTGGTCGAGTGACTCGACCGCGTAGCCGGCCCGATGCGCGGCGGTCGCGAGCACCTGGTTCACCGTGACGATGCCGGTGCCGCCGATACCGGCCAGGAAGACGTTCTGGGTGCCGGTGACGCGGCCCTCGGCGCTGCTCGGCGCAACCGGTGGCGGCGCCGGGAATCCCGCCTTCTTCCGCGCCGCCGTGCGGGCCCCACGAGGCGCGGTCTCGACCACCACGAACGATGGGCAGTCGCCGTCGAGACAGCTGTAGTCGGTGTTGCAGGAGGTCTGCTCGATCCGCGTCTTACGCCCGTACTCGGTCTCGACCGGCTGCACCGACAGGCAGTTGCTCTTCACGCCACAGTCGCCGCAGCCCTCACAGACCGCCTCGTTGATCACGACACGTTGCGTACGGGCGGGGAGGCTGCCGCGCTTGCGTTGTCGCCGCGCGTCGGCGGCGCAATGCTGGTCGTAGATCAGGACCGTCACGCCGGGGACCTCGCGCAGCATCCGCTGTGCCTCGTCGAGCCGGTCGCGGCTCCACAGCAGCGTGCCGGGCGCGAGGTCGCGGCGGCGGTACCGCTCCGGCTCGTCGGCGCAGACCACGATCTTCCGTACACCTTCGACGGACAGCTTGTGGGTCAACTGCGGCACGCTGAGCGCCCCCTCGGCGTCCTGTGCGCCGGTCATCGCCACGACGTCGTTGTAGAGCACCTTGTACGTGATGTTCACACCGGCCGCGATACAGGCCTGGACCGCGAGCTGTCCGGAGTGGAAGAAGGTGCCGTCTCCGACGTTCTGGAAGATGTGCCCGGCGTCGGTGAACCAGGCCTGCCCGATCCATTGGGCACCCTCGCCGCCCATCTGGGTGACGCCGGTGACGGCGCTGTCCTGCCGGTCGGAGATCGTCACCATGGCGTGGCAGCCGATCCCACCGCCGCCCATCGACCCCTCGGGAAGTGCGGTGGAGCGGTTGTGCGGGCAGCCGCTGCAGAAGTACGCCGAGCGGCTGGTCGAGAGCAGCGGCAGCGGGATCCGCCGCGGCGGGGGCGGTGTCACGGTCACGAGGTCCTGCAGCAGCGACCGCAGCGGCGAGAGCAACCGGCCCGAGGTGAGTTCGCCGTCGGCCGGAATCAGCGGGCGGCCGCCGGTGTCGCGCTTGCCAACGATCTGTGCGGCGCCCGGCGTGCCGTACAGGATCTCCCGGATCTGCGTCTCGACGAACGCCGTCTTGTCCTCGATCACGACGATCCGGTCCAGCCCGTCGGCGAACGAGCGAACGGTGCCGGGTGCGACCGGGCTCATCAGGCCGAGCCGCAGCACCCGGACGCCGGCCCGCTCGAGGGCCTCGTCGGTGACGCCCAGATCCTTGATCGCCTGCCGCATCGAGTCGTAACAGCTGCCCGCGGCAACAAATCCGACGCGTGCCTGCCGTGGATCGACGTCGAGGACGTCGAGTCCGTTCTCGACGGCGTACGCGCGGACCAGCTCGGTCCGCGGGCCGACCAGATCGGCTTCGGCGCGTACGATCGCGTCCGGCCGGACGACCATCGGGCGCTGCTCGTAGCGGTACGGCTTGCCGTCCCATTCGATCTCGGGCACAACCGGCAGTACGTCGCTCGCGCGCGCGTCGACCGCCCAGGCGCCGTCGGCGACGTCCGCGACGATCTTGAGCGCGACCACGCAGCCCGTCACTCGCGACATCTCGATCGCATGCAGGCCGAGCGTCACGATCTCGGCTGCGTTCCGCGGGAACAGGACCGGGATGCCCAGCGCGGCCAGGGACCGCTCGCTGACCGCCGGGACGGTCGAGGACTTCGAGGCCGGGTCGTCGCCGACCAGCAGTACGGCGCCACCGCGCGGGTTCACGCCGTACATGTTCGCGTGCCGCAGCGCGTCGGTCGCGCGGTCCACCCCCGGACCCTTGCCGTACCAGAAGCCGGTGACGCCGTCGTGGGTGCCGGTGCCGAGCGGTAGGTCGATCTGGCTGCCCCAGACCGAGGTCGCGGCGAGTTCCTCGTTCAGGCCGGGGACGAAGCGGATGTCGTTGTCGTCGAGCACGTCCCGCAGACCGGCCAGCAGCCGGTCGAGTCCGCCGAGCGGGCTGCCCTGGTAGCCGGAGACGAACGACGCCGTCCGCATCCCGCGGCGCCGGTCGAGCGCGCGGTGCTCGACCAGGAGCCGGGCGATCGCCTGGACACCGGTCAGCAGCGTCGGCGGCCCGGCCGGACGGAACCGGTCGTCGAGGTCGTACGCCGGCGCAGCGGCGAGCCGCTCCGCTGTGAGCTCGGCGGGGACGATGGCGGTCATCGGCGCTCCAGGGGTCCGCGGCAGTTCCCCAGAGCGTGCGGGCTGGGTGCGGGCCACCACAAGACTTGTCGTCGAGTTTGGCGACGATCTGCAATCCCGACCGCGCTAGCTCGGGCTGTGACGCAACAAACCGTGCCTCCGGAGTACAGTTCGTTGCGTGCCCGAACAAGCCAGCCTGGACGCCACCGACCGCGCGATCCTCGACCTGCTCGGCGACAACGCCCGCCGGCCGCTGCGCGAGATCGCGACCGCGGTCGGCCTCACCGTCGCGCCGGTGCAGCGCCGGATCACCCGGCTGGAAAAGCTCGGCGTGATCGAGCGCTACACGGTCCAGATCAACCACGGCCGGATCGCCGGCGGGATCGAGGCGATGACCGAGCTGCACTTCGCCGACGACCTCGACCTGGCCCAGATCATGGAGTTCGTCGCCCAGATCCCCGAGGTCAAGGAAGTCCTCACGCTGGCCGGCGACCCGGACGCCCTGGTCCGGATCCGGGTCGAGGGTGTCGAGGACCTGCGCCGCGTTGTCAGCTCGTTGCGCTCCGCCGAGGCCATCGCCGGCACCAAAACACTGGTCGTCCTCGAGCAGTGGACCCGTCGCGGCTGAGCTGTCAGGCCGCCACCCGGCGCCGAAATGGCCCATCGGCACCGGGCTCGATTGGCCATTCGGGTCGGGACGGCGACGGTCTAGCGTCGGAAGGAGACCGGACCGACCAGAAACGAGGGATTTCATGCGTGCCATCACCGTCAGCGACCAGGCGGCCGGACTGGCCGGGCTGACGCTGACCGAACTGCCCTACCCGCACGCCGCCGAGAACGACGTGGTCGTGCAGGTGCACGCGGCAGGCTTCACGCGCGGCGAGCTGGAATGGCCCGGGACCTGGACGGATCGCTCCGGGCGGGATCGTACGCCGAGCGTCCCCGGCCACGAACTGTCCGGAGTCGTTGTCGGACTCGGCTACGGCACCACCGGCCTCAGCATCGGCCAATCGGTGTTCGGCCTGACCGACTGGCTGCGCAACGGCACCCTCGCCGAGTACACGGCGGTCGAAGCGCGCAATCTGGCCCCGCTCCCCGCGGACGTCGACCATGTGACCGCCGCTGCGCTCCCGGTCTCCGGCCTGACGGCCTGGCAGGCGCTGTTCGATCACGCGCACCTGAAGCCCGGGCAGTCCGTGCTGATCCACGGCGTCGGTGGAGCCGTCGGGACGATCGCGGTCCAGCTGGCCAAGGAGGCCGGAGCCCGCGTCATCGGCACCGGTCGCGCAGCGGACGAGGAAGCGGCCCGCGCGCTCGGCGTCCACGATTTCCTCGATGTCGAGAACCGTCGCCTGGAGGACGCCGGCGAGGTCGACGTCGTCCTCGACGTGCTCGGCGGCGAGATCCTCAGCCGCTCCGCGGCGCTGGTTCGCGGCGGCGGCACCCTGGTCACGATCGCCGAGCCGCCGACCGTGCAACCGAAGGACGGCCGCGCGATCTTCTTCGTCGTCGAGCCGAACCGGGATCAGCTCGTCCGGCTCGCCGAACGCCTCCGCGACGGCCGCCTGGTGCCGCTCGTCACCGCCGTCCGCGACCTCGCCGACGCCCCCGCTGCCTTCGAAACCCGCGGCCGGACCATCATCCAAGTGACGAAGGACTGACCGTCGGGGTCACCGACGATTGACGATTGCGGGCCCGTACCCTCCCCTGACAAGAAACGGGCCCGCAATCGGTTCCTGGAGCGCGCTCACGCGACGGCCGACCGGTTCCACCGGCGGCCGGGATGTCCACGGTGAATGATCCGGTGCCGCGCCAGCGCGGTCAGGATGCGGCGTTTGCGCTCGATCACCGCGCCCAGGTACTCGCGGTCGGCGCTCTGCCGAGCGGTTCGGAGTTCGTCCTCGACGGCGTGCAGAGCGAGCAGAAGTTCCCGCACGGTACGGGGTTCGGATTCGCGCATGGCAGCCTCGGCAAGCTCGATGACATCGGCGCCCGGGCTGTCTGAGGCTGAACCACTATGACCGGACGATCGTGTTCTGATCAAGACCAATTCGGAGATTTCTTTCCGTGCTGGACGGACGCCCTGGTCGGTGCTATTCAGAAGTCATCCGCAGACAATGGTCCGAGGAAGGGCCATGACCGAATCCAGTGGTGCCACCAACGCAAGACCCGACCGGCTCGCGCACGACCTCGGCGACCTGGCGCGGGAGCTACACCGCGCCGAGGCACCGGACGACGTCCTGCGCGAGCTCGTCCAGGGCGCGATCGAACTGGTCCCCGGCGCACAGGACGGGTCGGTCACGACGCTTGTGGTCGGCGAACATGTCTCCCACAAAGCCGAATCCGGCACCCTCCCGGCCAGGATCAGCTCGCTGATGTCGGAGCTCGGCGAAGGGCCCTGCCTGGACGCCCTGCGCGACCATCGGCGGGTGATCCGGGTCGACGACATGCGCACGGAGACCCGCTGGCCGCAGTTCGCGCCGCAGGCCGCGGCCCTCGGGGCGCTGAGCGTGCTGGCGTTTCCCCTGTTCGTCCAGGAGAACAACCTCTGTGCGCTCAATCTGTACGCCGACAAGCCGCACGCCTTCAGCGACGAGTCCGAGCAGATCGGCTGCCTGATCGCCGTTCACGCCGCGGTCGCGTACGCCGATGCGCAACGGGCCGAGAACCTGCTGGCCGCCCTGGAGACGCGGGACAAGATCGGCCAGGCCGTGGGGCTGTTGATGGAGCGCTACTCGATCACCTCCGACCGCGCCTTCGAGACACTCGTCCGCTTCAGCCGCCAGACCAACCGCAAACTCCGCGACGTGGCCGCAGAACTGATCATGGACGCCGAGGCCGGCGCCCACCGCCCGACAGCAAACGATTGACCCGCAGGCCGCTCGACCCCCGGTCCGCGGCGGTTACCTGGTCTCGAGTCGGTCGGGGAGGATCACGTTCATCACCCAGCTGACGACGGTGATGATCAGTGCGCCGATCAACGCCGTACCGAAGCCGTCGACATGGAACGGGATGTCCAGGCCGTCACTGATCCACGACGTCAGCAGCAGCATCAACGCGTTGATCACGAAGATCAACAGGCCGAGCGTCAGCACGATGAACGGCAACGACAGCAGCGTCGCGAGCGGTTTGATCACCGCGTTCACCAAGCCGAAGATCGCCGCCACCACCAGCAACGTGATCACCCGGCGAGTCGTCGTCGCCCCGCTGACCGTGATCCCGTCCAGCCACCACGCCGCCACAGCCAGCGCCACCGCATTGACCACCAGCCGCATCACAAGCTTCATCGCGATCACATCCCCCAACTACTCCGAGGCTACTCCGGCAGGAGGGAGCCGAGCGGGCCGAGGTCGATGTTGAGGTCGCTCGGGGTGATGTCGAACTGTTCGCGGAGCGTGGTCATGGCTTCCTCGAGGCGCATCAGGCCGAGGCCGAGCTCCTCGATCTGGGCCTCGCTCAAGCCGCCCTGGTCCATCCGGCGGATCGCCTGCCGTTCCATCAGCTGGCGGACCAGTTCGACGATCGTCAGGACGAGCTTCAGCAGCTCGCGCTCGACGTTGTCGGCATTCGCCTCGATCCGGTCGGCCAGCGGCAGCAGCGGTTCGGTCATCACATCCCCAACTCCTCGCGGACGGATCCGATCACGGCCGACAGTTGGATCCGCACCAGGTCGACCTCGGCCAGTGAGATCACCACGTCGCCGGTGATCACGACGCCTTGACCGAGCAAACGGTCGAGCAGGTCGACCAGCGTCGGCTCGACCGTCGCCACGGCACGGGTTTCCATCGGCTGAACGCTCACGGCTGATCCAGAACCGCGAACGAGTACGGCGGCCACGGCCCGTTCACCTCGACGTCGAGCGACGGGTACTTGGCGCGCGTCCCGTTCACCAGCTCGAAGAATTCGGTACTGCGCTCGTCGTCGACGAGGAACGCGACGTTCAGCGCCATCACGTCGCTGCGATCGCTGAGCCGTTGGTCCTGCGGGGCCAGCCGCCGGGTGGCCGCAGCCGCCGGGACCAGGTCCCAGAACAACTGGTCCGCGAGCAGTTGCTGTTCCGTCGCGGACTCCTGCCGCTCGCGGATCTCGGCGCGCCGCCGCTCCAGGTAGGCGACACCCGACCCGGCCGGGGCCGAAGGCTTGGCCACCTTCGGCTGCGGACGGCAGTAGGCCTTCACGCTCCATTCGCTGCGCCGGTCGACCCGGTCGAGTGCCTGGACCAGGTCGTCGTACAGCTCCTCGATCCGGTCGCGGGCCGCGTCGTCGGACCGGTAGATCGTGACCAGCCGGAACGGCGCCAATGCGGTCGTGATCGCCGCTGTCCGGCGGACCACTTCGTCGTGCCGACGGGCCGTTCTCTCCACCCAGGCGAGGTTTTCGAGGTTCTGCCGCAACGCCTCCTCGCCGAACTCGTCGAGGTCGACCGTGCTGACCACGGCGTGCAGGTCGCGATGCGCAATCACCCGGACGGGCGCCGGACCCACCCCCTCGGCGCCATCTAGGAGTTTCTCGTCCATGGCCCGGCCGACGGCGTAGATGTAGGTCCCTGTTTCACTCACCGTCGCGCTCCAGTTCCTCCAGCCGCGCCCGCAGCTCCCGGTTCTCCGCGGCGAGGTCCTGGGCGCTCGCGGACAGCATCGGATCGCGCTTCCACCAGTCGATGCCCATCTCCATCGCCTTGTCCACCGAGACCACCAGCAGCCGGATCTTGACCGTCAGCAGCTCGACGTCGACGAGGTTCACCCGGATGTCGCCGGCGATGATGATGCCCTTGTCGAGCACCCGTTCGAGGATGTCGGCGAGACCCTCCGGGCGTGGCGCCGGGGACGTGAACCCGTACCGGTCCATGCCCGCGCGACGCGTCGAGATCGTCGGTTCGGTCATCGTCTACTCCTGGATCCGTCCACGGACGTACCGGTCCGCCCGGCGGTACCCGGTGACCTCGCCGTCCTCGTCGACCTCGACCTCGTAGACCGCCATGATGTCCGTCGTCGCCGGAACCCGCCGCGACTCGACCACCTGGACCTGCACCAGCCAGCCGTCGTCGCGCTTCTCGACCCCGACGATGCTCTCCGGGTCCTGCCCGATCAAGTCGGACAGCTCCTTCGCGGCCATGATCGCGATCGACCGCAGACTCTGCTTCGGCTTGGCGGCACTCTGCCCGTTGGCGTCGTGCGGGCTCGCTTCGTCGCGCTGCGTCGAGCGCGCCGGGGAGGCCCGCTTGGCGAGCGTCCGTCCGGCCGTTTGCTTCGTCGTTCGGCTCTGGGCGGTCTTGCTCTGGGCGGTCTTGCTCTGGGCGGTCTTGCTCTGGGCGGTCTTGCGCGTGGTCGCCATCGCTGATCAGCCCTCCTCGCGTTGTGCGTACAGCCGGCTCACCAGTTCGTCCTCCCAGAGCGCGGCCTGCTCCGGATCGATCTCGCCGTCCTGCCGAAGGGCGTCGATCTGCTCCAACTGCAGGCGGATCCGCGCCGGGTCGTAGTACTCGGCCTCGGCCTGCTTCCGGATCTGCTCGGCCAGCGCCACCGTCGCCCGCACGGGAGCCAGCGGCAGCGTCAGTAGGTTCAGCAGACCCATTACTGCTCCGCATCGACGAAGTCGTACGGCGCGGTCGGCCCGATCAGCTTCAACCGCGCGCGGCCCGCGTACGCCGCGGCCAGCTCCTCGACCGCCTGCTCGAACGCGGCGCGCCGGTCGTCGGCGACCAGGACCGCCACGTCGAGCAGCCGATCGATGCCCGCGCTCTCCCGGACGTTCAGGGCGGCGACGTGCCGGTCGAGTTCGGTCAGCAGCGCGCGACCGTCCTCGATGCTCTTCGCCTCCAGCGCCTTTGCGACCAGTTCGCCGAGCCGGACCCGCGCGCCGTACGTCGTCTCGTCGGGACGCTCCCGCGTCAGCCGGCGAAGCTCGGCGATCTCCGGGTTCTCGGCCACGACCTCGCTCAGCACCTGCCGTTCGTCGTACCGGGCCCGCACGGTGAACTGCGCATGCCCGCCCAACTCGTCGAGCATGTCCAGGAACCGCTCGTGATCGGGCTCCAGCAGTTCGTTGATCACCGCGGCGCGATCCTGCAGCACGGCGCCGAAGCGCACCGGCACGACCGGGCCCGACGCCGCGAGAGTGTCGAGCACACGGCCGTGCGCCAGCAGGTCGGCGCGGCCGGCGAGCACACCGTCCGGGTTGATCGGGCTGACGGCGGCAGCAACGTCGCCGTACAGCTCGATGCCGACGAGCTCGTCGCCGACACCCCGCAGGTCCGCCGGTACGACGAGGTCCGCCGGGACGATGCCGTAGACGTAGCAGCCCAGCCCTACATCGGCGGGTGTCGTCACGCTCACTCCTCACTCCGCCGGCGACGTGCCGCGGCCTTCTTCGCCGGACGGCGGCGCGGACGGGGTTCCTCGTCCTCCTCGTCCCGCCCACCGCGGCCGAGCTGACGATCGTCATCGTCGTTGTCACCGTCACCGAACAGCGCTTCCTTGGCGCCGGTCAGCAAGCCCTTCGACTTGCCGGCTGCCCCGCTCTCGGTCATGTCCTGGATCACCTCGGGAAGGTCCTTGCTCTTCTCGTAGAGATCCAGCCGGTTCGTCGCCTCGGCGAAGTGCAGATACGTGTCGACGCTGGCGATCACGATCCGGGCGTCGATCGTCAGCAGTTCGATCCCCACCAGCGAGACCCGGACGTAGGCATCGATCACGAGTCCCTTGTCGAGGATGCTGTCGATGACGTCCGCGAGACTGCTCGGGGCGGGCCGGTCCAGGTAACCGCCCCCGGAGCGGCGTTGGCCACTGGCCGCGATGGTCATGTCTTGTCCTTCCGGTCGGCTCGGTCAGCTCGCCCGCCGGCGAGGCCGCCGCTCGGGTTCTTCCTCGTCCTCGTCCTCGTACTCGTCGCCCTCGTCCTCGTCCTCGTCGTACTCGTCGTCCTCGCCGTACTCGTCGCCTTCGTCGGCGTCCTCGGCTTCGTCGTCGTACTCGTCGTCTTCGTCGTACTCGTCCTCGGGCAGGTCCTCGTCGCCCTCGTCCTCGTATTCGTCCGACTCCTCGTCGTCGTACTCGTCCTCAGAACCCTCGTCCGCTTCGTCGTCCTCGGAGCCTTCGGCCCCGTCCTCGTACTCGTCTTCGGGCAACTCCTCGTCACCCTCGTCGTCGTACTCGTCCTCGGGACCCTCGTCGTCCTCGGGACCCTCGTCGTCCTCGGGACCCTCGTCGTCCGCGGGCTCTTCTTCGTCGCCGTCTTCGTCCTCGTACTCGTCGGACGGCTCGTCCTCGTCGTACTCGTCCGCGTCGGCTTCGTCGTCGTAGTCGTCGGCGTCGCCGGCGTCGTCCGAGTCGTCGTACTCGTCGTCCGGGCCTTCGTCGCCGTACTCGTCGTCGGGGCCTTCGTCTGCTTCGTCACCGTGGTCGCGAGTGACCTCGCCGTCGTGGATCTCGCCGCGCCAGCCCTCGACGTCGTCGGGATTCAGGATGACGCGGGTCATCACGTGCCGCTGGAAATGCTTCAGCTCCACGCGGGCCCGCCGGCCCTGGGCGCGCCAGATGTTGCCGACCCGCTCGAACAGTCCCTGCGGGTAGTACTCGAGGACGACGATGATGCGGGTCAGGTTCGGCGTCAGCTCGTGGAACGTGACGCTGCCGTCGACATGACCCTTCTGCCCCTTCGAGCGCCAGACGATCTTCTCGTCCGGGACCTGCTCGAGGATCGACGCCTCCCAGCTGCGGTGCGACCACAGGATCTTGGCCTTGAAGTCGAGCTTCTCCTCACTTTGCTGCTCGACCTTCTCGACCTTCTTCATAAAGCCGGAGAAGTCCTGGAACTGCGACCACTGGTTGTAGGCGACATCGATCGGTACGCCGACGTCGATCGACTCGATGATCGTCGTGGCCTTGACCGGGTTCTTGCCGCCGGAGCCGCCGGACCCTCCGCCGCTGATCTTGTCGACGACCTTGTCCTTGGCTCCCATCACCCCGCCCTTCAGCGCACCCATCAGCGGAGAACCACCGGTAGCGGCCGCCTTGCCACCCTCGGCCAGCGCCTTGCCGGTGACCCCGCCGTTGGCCGCGAGGTCGGTGAGCCGTTCGGTGAGATCGGAGATCTTGTCCGAGGCGGCCTCAGTGGCTCGCTCAGCCGTCGCCGACAGCGCGTCCGACAGCTCGCTCTTCAGCCGGTCGATCGGGAGCTCGTCGAGAATCGACTGCAGCACGCCACCGTGTCCCTCGTCTTCACGCGTACGTTCGGCCATCACCGATCACCCACGCTTCCGTGCCGACGAACCACTCGCCGACCTGCTCGCACTCTTCGCGGCCGCCGTCTTCTTCGCCGCCGTCTTCCTGGCACCACTCCCGGCCGTCTTCTTGGCCGCGGTCTTCTTCGCTGCGGTCTTCTTGGCCGCCGTCTTCTTGGCCGCCGTCTTCTTGGCCGCAGCCTTCTTCGCCGGCGGCGCGCTCTTCTTGGCGGCGGTCTTCTTCGCGACCACCTTCTTCGTCGGCGCTGCCGTCTTCTTGGCCGCGGTCTTCTTCGCAGCCGTCTTCTTCGCCGGCCTGGAACCCTCCGCGGTCGCCGACTTCTTGGCTGCCGTCTTCTTCGCCGCCGTCTTCTTCGCCGCCGTCTTCTTCGCCGCAGCCTTCTTCGCCGGCGACGCACCGTCCTCAGTCGCAGCCCTGGTGGCGGACGCCTTCTTGGCGGGCGCCGTCCGGGCCGAGGAAGACGAGTCGCTCACCGGAGCCGAGGCCCGCGATCCAGATCCACGTCGCTCCGCCCGAGCAGCGGTCCGCTTCCGGCCTCGCTCCCCCGAGGAGCGTCGCCCCGAGCTCTCGTCCGACGATTCACCGTCGGACGACCGTCGCCTGGACGAGCCGCCGCGCTCCGAACGTCGGCGGGAGGAACTCGCCGAGGCCTCGCGCCCCGAATCGTCACGCGACGACGGCCTGCCGGAGCCGCGCCGGCGGTCACCTCGACGCCCCAGCCGCCGGCGTCGCCGCGAGCGCAGCTCATCACCGCTGTCGTCCTCGGGCTCGTCTTCGCGTTCGTCGCTGCCTTCGTCCTCAGCCTCGTCCCGGCTGGCCTCGTCCTCGTCGGACTCGGAGTCAGCGCCCGCGTCGGAGTCAGAGCTGGAATCGGAGTCCGAGCTGGAGCCCAGCAGCCCGCCGGACAGCATCCGGTCGGTGCGGTCGCGGATCGAGTCGCTCACACGGTTCAGGCGATTGCTCGCCGCCGCAACGGCCGCGTCCCGGCCCGCGGCGACGAGCTTGCCGCGCACCTGGTCGGACAACTTCGACAACTCCGGGTTCTTCTCGACGACCTCCCCGAGCTGCTTGACGATGGCCCGCGGGTCGGTCGCGATCCGCTTCCCGGCCAGCAGCCCGCCGACGGTGATCGCCAGCTTGAGCTTCTTGGTCCGGCCGAGCAGGTAGCCGCTCGCGACCGCGGCCGCCACCTTTCCGGTGGTGTTCATGGAATCTCCCTACAGTGGTACCGCCGTCGGCCGTCCAGCGTGTGGCCTCAGGCAACGAATGGCGGTCGCAGTACGTTCACTCCGTCAGCGCGGCGATGCGGCGCATGATCGGCAGACTGGGATAGTTCTCCTCGCGCATCCGGCGCACGAGCAGCCGGACATAGATGTCGACCTCGTCCGGCTCGAGCAGCGACTCGATCATGTCGAGCATCGACACGGACGGGAACCGGTGCTCGGCGACCTTGTCGAACAACAGGTCGAGGAGCATTTCGCGGGCATCCGGCGCGTTGCGTCGCTCTGCCATCCTCACTCCCCCGCGGTCAGATGTCGTCGCGGATGTCGCGGCGTTCGTGGACCGTGGTCCGGACCGCGCGGTTGCGCTGGTTGGCGAACATCAGCACGACGGCCAGGCCGATCGCGCCGGCGCCCATCAGGATGTAGCCGACGACGGTCAGGTCGACACCGCTCAGCCGGTCCGAGACGCCGAACGCCAGAATTCCACCGACGGCAAGCAGGAATACCGACATGCCGATACCCATGAATCCTCCTAACGACCCGCCCCGTTCCGAATTTGGATAACAACGCGGTACCCAGCCGAATAGCTGCAAAACGATGCGGGCCGCGCATACTTTGCGCAGCGAACCGCATACGTGACGCGATCATTCAAGTAAACGAACACTTGAAATAGTGATTTCAATCGCGGCGCGGAGGGCGGTCCGTCCGCAACGGCCGGCATGGGCCGCGGGCGCGGCGGGCACCGGTCGGCCTCTCGACCCACCGGTGAGGTGACGACCATGCGTTTTCCCTGGTCCAGGCACGATGAATGCGCTGCCGACCTGACGGCGTACTGCGTACGGCGGGGCTGTCGACGCAACGCGACGCACGCGCGACCGCTCGCAATCTCCGCGGCGGGAGACCTGATCGAGGAACTGACCTGCTGCGCGCTCAGCGCCGCGCCGGGCGACACGCATCGCGACGAATCGGTGCGCGTCGACGAGCGAGGATTCCGCGGCCATTTCGGCCGATAAAGCCCCCGGACCGCGGCCGAGGGCCCTCCCGCGTTATCGCAAGAAGGGCCCTCGGTGTATTTCTCCGGGACCCTGGGATCCCGGAGAGAGAGAACTCAGGCGCTCAGCTGCTGCTGGCTGCCGGCGCCGGTCACCTCGATCCGCCGCGGCTTGGCCTGCTCGGCGATCGGGATCCGCAGCGTCAGGACCCCGGCGTCGTAGTGCGCCTGGATCTTGTCACTCTGCAGCGTCTCGCCCAGGAACAGCTGCCGCGAGAACACGCCCAGCGGACGCTCGGACACCTGCATCTCGACGGTTTCGGGGACCTCGGCGGGCCGCCGCTCCGCCTTGACGGTGAGCACGTTGCGCTCGACCTCCAGTTCGATCGCGTCCGGTGTGACGCCGGGCAGATCGAACGAGATCACGTATTCGTCACCCGACCGATAGGCGTCCATCGGCATCAGAGCCGGCCTCGACCAGGTACCGCGGACACCGGCGGAGCCGAGCAGCTGCTGGGCCATCCGGTCGAACTCCCGGAACGGGTCGGTGCGCATCAACATCTGTCCTTGCACCTCCTGATCATCGACGTGGACCGTTGGTGTCAACACGCACTACTGATGTAGCACGTCATCCTCTCGTTGACATGCTTCATTGTCAGCGCTTCGTTGACGATTTTCAAGTCCTCGGTCAGCCGCCGTCCTGCGCCTCGGACCGCCCCGCGGCCGCCGCCGGTGGTCGGGTATACCTGAGGGGCCTACAGCGGAACGATCTCGAGGAGACGGTCGGATGAGCGGCCTGCGTGTGCTCTTTCTCGGCGGCACCGGAATCATCAGCTCGGCCTGCACCCGGCGAGCGGTCGAGGCCGGACTCGACCTCACGGTGGTGAATCGCGGCAAGACCTCGACCCGCCCGTTGCCGCCGGAGGCGAAGGTGATCAGCGCCGACGTTTCCGACCCGGCGTCGCTGAACGCGATCGCCGCCCAGAACTTCGACGTCGTGGTCGACTGGATCGCGTTCACCCGCGACCAGGTACGCGCCCGTACCGACGCGCTGCGCGACCACGTCGGCCAGTACGTGTTCATCAGCTCCGCGTCGGCGTACCAGACGCCGCCGGCCCGGCTACCGATCACCGAGTCGACCCCGCTGCGGAATCCGCACTGGCAGTACTCGCGCAACAAGATCGCCTGCGAGGACCTGCTCACCGCTCTGTACCGCGACGAGAACTACCCGGTCACGGTCATCCGCCCGTCGCACACGTACGACCGCACGCTGGTCCCGTTCGACGGCGGCTGGACGATTGTCGAGCGGATGCGCCAGGGGAAGCCGGTAGTCGTTCACGGCGACGGCACCTCGCTGTGGACGCTGACGCATCACCGCGACTTCGCCCGCGGTCTGGTCCCGCTGCTCGGCCACCCGCGCACCCTCGGCGACACCTTCCAGATCACTTCTGACGACGTCCTGACCTGGGACCAGATCGCCCATACCCTGGCCGCTGCGGCCGGTACGACGGCGCAGATCGTGCACGTACCGTCCGAGGCGATCGCCGCCGTGCACCAGAACTGGGGCGACGGGCTCCTCGGCGACAAGACCCACTCGGCCGTCTTCGACAACAGCAAGCTCCGCAGCGTGGTCCCGGACTACGTCGCCATCATCCCCTTCGAAGCAGGCGCCCGCGAGATCGTCGCCTGGTACGACGAGGACCCCACCCGCGGCCAGGTCGACCGCGCCATCGACGAGGCCATGGACACCCTGATCGCCCGCTACGCCCTCTGACGCTCAGCCGGCCAGGTCGACGGCCAGACAGTTCGCGACGTCGACCGGAGCCGTGTCGGGCAGGCGGACCACCAGCACGCCGTGGGCCTGCTCGAACGGGACCGGGCCGTGGCCGAGCAGCCGTACGCCGGTCACGGTCTCGTGGCCGGCGAGGCTTCGCACCACCGCCCGCCGATCCTCCGGCCAGGCCAGCAGGAACGCATAGAGCGTGTCCCCGCGGCGCGTGAAGCGGAAGTCCGAGCTCGTCCAGCTCACCCGGTCCTCGGTGAAGCCCTTGATGACCACCGCGGACGGACCTTCGCCGAAGGTCCGGAACGGGCGGGTGCCGTGGATGCCCTCACCGCAGACCCGCATCCAGGCACCGACATCCTCCAGCAGCTGTGTGCACTCGGCATCGAGGGTGCCGTCGGGCAGTTGCGGCACGTTGAGCAGCAGGTTGCCGTTCTTCGCCACGATGTCGACCAGCATCTCGACGACGTGCCCGGCGGTCTTGTAGACGTCGCGGACGTTGTAGAACCAGTCCCCCACCGAGGTGTCGGTCTGCCACGGTGCCGGATGGACGCCGGGAGTTTGGCTGCGCTCGATGTCCATCACGCCGACCGCGCTCACCTCAGGCCGTCGGTCCTTCTGCTGGTACACCGCCCGGTTCCTGCCGTGCACCCGCTCACTCGTGTTGTACAGATGGGACACGGCCCGCAGACCGGGTGTGTAGTCGACCTCACCGAACGGCAACGGGCCGTCGGTGTACAACAGGTCGGGCTGGTAGCGGTCGATCATCTCGGTCACCGCCTCGAGCCAGTGCCGGTGCCACGCGGGGTCGTCGCAGTACCAGGGATCGTGCACCTCGACGTCGACCTCCGGCAGGTGGCGGGCGTTGTCGAGGTACAGATCGCGGTACGCCGGGTCGGAGCCGTCGTACGGCACCCCGGCGAACGGGCCGCGCTTGTCGGCGCCCTTGGTGACGGCGAGCCACCCGAGCGCGGCGCCGAGGTGTTCGGTCACGCCGAATGGCAGCCCGCGCCGGTCGGCAGCCTCCTTCCACAAGCCCACGATGTCCTTGCCCGGACCGATCTTCACCGAGTTCCACGGATGTACGGCGGACTCGTAGTTGAAGAAGTTGTCGTGGTGCACTGCTTGCGCGACGAAGTACTTCGCACCGGCGGCCACGAACAGCTCCATCAGCTCGTCCGGCTCGAACCGCTCGGCCTTCCACTGCCGGACGATGTCCTTGTACCCGACCTGCGACGGATGCCCGTACGTCCGCAGGTGATAGCGGTATTGATCGCTCCCCTCCCGGTACATGTTCCGCGCGTACCAATCGCCGTACCGCGGCACCGACTGCGGGCCCCAGTGCGCCCAGATCCCGAACTTCGCGTCCCGGAACCACTCCGGGCACTCGAACGTGGTCAGGGATTCGAAGCTCGCATCGAACGGCACGGTTCTCCTCAAGGCACTCGGGCGCGACCGGCCGGGAAGCCGGCCGAGCCGGTCGAGAAGGCCCCGGCCAAGAAGGCGGCCGCGAAGAAGTCCGCGGACGCCGGCACGGCGAAGAAGGCCC
>NZ_JBEZFT010000099.1:0-24684 GCF_040649595.1 Kribbella sp. NPDC048915
CTCGGCCTGTTCACGGATCTGGACGTACTCGGCCGCCGCGGACAGCAGGTCCGCGGTGTCGAGCTCATCCAGATCCGATTCGAACATGTGTTCTAGTGTAGGTCACGGGATGGTCACGCGCAAATCGTTCTCGGGGTTGATTTGCCTTGTATAGAAGGGGTTCCGCGCTTGCGGGAGGCACGGTTGTGGGGTGAGGTTGAGCCGGTCCCAGGATCTCGCCGTCGAGGTTGGTGACGGCGTTGGTGACGGCGTTGGTGACGGTGATGGTGATGGTGATGGTGTCGCCCGGTTTGTCACCGTTGGTGATGACGAGGACCTGCTGTAAGCCGTGCCGGTGCGGGCCGGGGTTGCTGGGTGCGGGGCCGGTGGGTGCGGGGCCGGTGGGTGCGGGGCCGGTGGGTGCGGGCCCGGTGGATGCGGGAGCGGGCGATCTGCTCACGGGCGGGGCGGGCACCTCGCCTCGCGGCTTCCCAGGCTGTCTGGGGTGTGACACGGCCGATCAGGCCTTGGTGGGGACGCTGGATGTTGTAGAGGTGATCGAAGGCGTCGCCCTGAATCTGCAACTCGTCGAGAGTCTCGGCGAGTGGGCGTTGGTCCAGGTAGCGGAACAGGGTCTGGTGAAAACGTTCGTTGCTGCCCTGGAAGGTCGGCTTGCCGGGCTTGCCGGGCTTGCCGGGCTTGCCGGTGATGACGCCCGAGGCCAGCACCTGGACGACGAACTGGCCCAGAAGTCCGCGGCCCGACGGGTTGAGCACGGACCCGTCTCGAGCCGCTCGGCGTCGCCCCGATCAGCCGTCACGTTGTCCGACAGCAGCCGCTGGGGCCACGCCATGGGCGGTCACGGCCACGCCGGCCTCGCGGACGATCCTGACCAGCGACGAACGACACCGGATCCAGACCCATCGCGCGCATCCCGTCGCGCACGCTGATCGGAACGCGGTCCAGCCCGCAGGCCTCCAGCGCGGCACCTCGTCGGTCAGCTCGGACGGACTCGTCCTCGACCGGCGGGTCCGCGGCACAAGGACCGCGGCCGGCCCATCGACCACCGCGCGCCTGCGCAGCTCGTAGAACGCCCTGCAGGAGATGCCGTATTCTCAGCACGAAACATCGACACCCCCGGAGCATCATCGGGCCACTGCGATTCAAGCACGGCAGCCGCGGCCAGTGATCCCCGCGGCCAGTGATCGCCGTGGCCAGGTCGCACCTGGTGCGGCTACTTCTTGTTGCCGCGAAGGAGGTGGGTGATGCTGTCTCGGGCTTCGGCCCATTTTTCGGGGGGCATGGAGCCGCGGAGTACGGCGTACGCGAGCCAGATCGCCAACGCGTAGAACGGCAGACCGAGGCCGATCTTGGCGATCCCCAAGGCGTTCAGACTGCCGGTGAAGTACAGCGGCACCTGCACAATCAGGCGGATCGCGAACAGCCCGACGAAGACCAGCGTGGCCCGCGAGAAGCCCCGGAGCAGGGCAGGGTCGCGGCGCCAGGCCGTGCCGGTTTGGGTGATCACGCCGTACAGGACGCCGAACAGCGGCCAGCGGATCAGCACGGTGATGAGGTACAGCAGGCCGTAGCCGAGGTTGGTCAGCAGCCCCGGGACGTAGAAGTCCTTGGCGTTGCCGGTCCGGTTCGCGACCCAGGCGGAGATCAGGACGCCGATGAACCCACCGAAGACGTTCCGCAGCGCCTGCCGCCGGATCAGCCGGATGACGGCCAGGACGGCCGCGATCCCGACCGCGATGATCAGCGAGAGCTGCAGCTTGTGGTCGGTGACGGCGTAGGCGACCAGGAACGCGATCCACGGCAGCCCGATGTCCAGCAGCGCGCCCCAGCCACCGAGCGCATGGAAGAAGTCCTTGTCGGTGGTCTTGGGGCGATCCACGTCTTCGGCGGCGGCCGCGGGCGTCTGGTCAGCCATGAGCTGCCTGGGGGCGGAGTTCGTAGCGGGGGTTGAACATGACCCGCTCGCCGTCGACGATGCCGATCCGGCCGGACGCGATCAGCTCGGATCCGGCGTGGATGCCGCCGATCTTGCGGCGGCCGAGCCAGACCAGCTTCACCGTGCCGGTGCCGTCGTACAACTCACCCTCCAGCGCGGGTACGCCGCCGCGCGGGCTGAACGTGATGGTGCGCAGCGTGCCGTACAGCGTGACCATCTCCCGGTCGCGGCAGCCGGTGATGGACTTCGCGCCGCAGTCCTGCGCGAAGTCCTGAAGGATCTCCGCGTCCTGCTGCTCGCGGTCCCCGGCCAGCCCACGGAACGCACGCTTCCACAGTCCCGCGGGTTTGTTGCTACCCATGACGTCGAGTGTAATCCGCTCAGGCCTCGACCGGAGCATTCGGCT
The DNA here is from genome assembly GCF_040649595.1 of Kribbella sp. NPDC048915. Classification (NCBI taxonomy): domain Bacteria; kingdom Bacillati; phylum Actinomycetota; class Actinomycetes; order Propionibacteriales; family Kribbellaceae; genus Kribbella; species Kribbella sp. NPDC048915. The sequence goes on from NZ_JBEZFT010000099.1 coordinate 2,343, forward strand.
CCGCGCCCGGCGGCAGCTGCAGCGGCAGCGACTCGCGGACGGCCATCGGCTCGTTCCCGCGGACCACGACGGTCTTGCGCAGCGTCTCCTCCATCGGCGCGGCGGCGTCCGGCTCGACCGCGGCGCGCCCCAGCACGGTGGCGCGGAGCAGCCAGCGCGGGCCGTCGACGCCGATCACCCGCGAGGTCTGGCTGAAGACCTGTCCCTCGGGGTCCTCGACCGGCACCACGAGCACCAGCTCGGTGCCGAACGGTCCCTCGGTCTCGGTCGCCGTACCGCCCATCCGGGCCGCCTCGGCGGCGATCTCCTGGCGGACCTCGTCCCAGATGCCGGCCGACTTCGGCGCCGCGAACGCGCGCAGTTCCAGCGCGGACTCGTCGAGCATCAGCAGCACGGCCTGGACGACCCCGCTCTGCTCGTCGACCTGCAGCCCGAGCTCCATCCCCGGCAGACCGGTGACGACCAAAGCGCCCAGGTTGATCCGGTCCTCCGCCTCCAGCTCCTCGGCGTCGACCTCGCTCGCGTCGAACGGGCCCTCGGCGCGGACCTCCGCGGTAGCAGTCTCTTCCTCGACGGTCTCACTCGTCGCGGGCTCGTCGTTCTTGCCCTTGCGGCGGAAGATCACAGCTGTTGCCTACTTCCTTGATGTTGGTACCGGCGCTGACCCAGCGCCGTAGTCTCTCGTGTCCGACAGGTCAACCGGAGCACCTGATCAGCGTGTCACATCGCCGAAGCCGCCGGTCGACCCGTGCCCGCCGGTGCCGCGCGCGGAACCGGGCAGCGTGGCCACCTCGACGAAGCGGGCCTTCTCGACCTGCTGGACGACCAACTGGGCGATCCGGTCGCCGCGCCGGACGGTGACCTCGGTGTGCGGGTCGAGGTTGATCAGGCAGACCTTGATCTCACCGCGGTACCCGGCGTCGACGGTCCCGGGCGCGTTCACGATCGACACCCCGTGCTTCGCGGCCAGCCCGGAACGCGGGTGCACGAACGCGGCGTACCCGTCCTGCAGAGCGATCGCGATGCCGGTCCCGACCAGGCCGCGCTCCCCCGGCTTGAGGGTCAGGTCGGCTGCCGCGACCAGGTCCGCGCCGGCGTCGCCGGGATGCGCGTACGACGGAAGCGGGAGGTCGGGGTCGATGCGCTGGATGAGTACCTCGGTCACAACATCCGACCCTATCGAGCGCCCCGGACGGTTCTCATGCCAGGCTGGTCCTGTGGGTACGTATCGCGAGAGTCTGCGGGTGCCGGTGGCGTGGTGGATCGTCTCCGCCGCTGCGGTGATCACGCTGTTCGTCATCGTCGCAGTACCTGCCGGGACGATTGCCGGCCTCGTCGTCGGCGGGCTCGCGGCGGTACTGCTGCTGACCATGCTGCTGCGGTACGGCGGGGCGCGCGTCGAGGTCGACGACCGGCAACTGCGGGCCGGCCGTGCCGTGATCGACCGGACGTACCTCGGCAACGTCGAGGCACTGACCGGCGAGGCGGCGCGGTACGCGTTCGGGCGGGACTGCGACCCGAAGGCGTACCTGGTGCTGCGCAGCTACCTGCCCGGCGCGGTCCGGGTGCAGATCACCGATCCGGCCGACCCGACGCCGTACTGGTTGATCGCCACGCGCCACCCCGACCGATTGGCTGCCGCCCTGAGCGGGCACAGCGTGGGAAGATCCTGACTGTCAGGTCTCGTACGAGGAGGGTGCAGTGGTCGGAGCGAAGATCGGCTGGAAGCTGGTGCAGGCCGCCTTCACCATCGTGGTGGGCCTGGCCGCGAGCAAGGCGGTCAGCACGGCCTGGAAGCTGGGATCAGGTGGGAAACCGCCGAAAGACGCCGGCGCGTCGTACGCCGAGGCCGTCACCTGGGCCGCTGTCAGTGCTGCCGCCGCGGCCGCCGCACGGCTGTTCGCCGAGCGCCGCGCCGCCGCGTACTGGCTGAAGTCGACTGGGTACGCCCCGCCCGGGTACGAGCAGGACGCGACCCAGCGGCTGGTGAAGGGCACCGACACCGGCCTGGTCAAGAAGCAGGACTGAGCGCCGCAAAGCGCACAAAGACAGCGGGACCGGCCCACCGAGGTGGGACGGTCCCGCTGTTCGTTACGACGAAGAAGGGCGCCGGCGTCAGGCTGCGCAGTCGCGGCAGATCAGCTGCCCGTTCTTCGTTTCGGCGAGCTGGCTGCGGTGGTGAACCAGGAAGCAGCTCGAACAGGTGAACTCGTCGGCCTGCCGCGGGAGCACCCGAACGGCGAGCTCCTCGTGACTCAGGTCCGCGCCGGGCAGCTCGAAGCTCTCCGCGGCCTCGGCCTCGTCCTCGTCGACCTTGCCGGAGTTCTTGTCGTGACGGCGAGTCTTCAGCTCCTCGATCGACTCTTCGGAGGCATCTTCGTCCGTCTTGCGCGGGGCGTCGTAATCAGTCGCCATGGTGTTTCCCTGCCCTCTTCGTACCCGTGGTGTTGCCTGCTGAGCCCTTGAACGGGTAGAGCGGCCGAGAAATTCCGCGTCGGAGCACCGCGCCGAATCTTCGTCCCCCGAAACCCTTGACAGCCAGGCCGGGACCGGCAATCACCGTTCCCGAGGACGGGATTGTGCCCTATAAAGGGCGGCAATGCACGACTGGGTCCATGCTGTGGCCCGCGTGTCGCGGTAAATGTCAGGACCGAACACGTGAATGCTCGTTACTGCTCGGTACCGCACACAAACGCGCAATCAGTGGTGTCTACGCGCGCAACGGGTCGGCTGCGGCGAGTAGCGCGTGGAACGGCTCGAAGAGTGCCGGGGTGGCCGCGATCGACATCTCGGGCGACACCGGGGCGCCGTTCAGACCGCCGATCCGGGCACCGGCCTCGGCCGCGATCAACGCGCCCGCGCCGTAGTCCCACGGGTTCAGGCCGCGTTCGTACACCACGTCCAGCCGACCGCAGGCGACGTAACACAGGTCGATCGCGCCGACCCCGATCCGGCGGATGTCGCGGACCTTCGGGATCAGCTGCTGCACCACCGCGGCCTGCACCTCGCGCCGCTCCGGGTCGTACCCGAAGCCGGTCCCGACCAGCGCCTGGCTCAGCTCGGTCGCGCCGGACACCTGGATCGGCCGGCCGTCCACGAACGCCCCGCCGCCCTTCGTCGCGGTGAACACCTCGCCCTTGGGCGCGTCCACCACCACACCGGCGACGGTCTCCCCGCCGTACTCGACCGCGATCGAGACGGCGTACGTCGGGAGGTCGTAGAGGTAGTTGACCGTGCCGTCGATCGGGTCGACGACCCAGCGCACCCCGCTGGTGCCGTCGACGTCGTCACCCTCCTCGCCGAGGAACGAGTCGTCCGGGCGGGCCTGCAGGACCCGGGCGCGGATCAGTTCCTCGGACTCACGGTCGACGGCGGTGACGACGTCGGTGCGGGTGCTCTTGGTGTCGGCGACGGTGATCGTGCCGCGGCGGCGCTCCACGATCAGGCGGGCGGCTTCCTCCGCCACGTCGACCGCGAGCTTCAACAGATCCTGAGGGGAGGTCATACGGATTCCTTGGCCTGAGTGGTGGGTCGACGCAGAGCGGGGCAGCAGTCGGGCCGGCAGTCGTCCCATCCCGGGCCGAGTTTGCCGATGCAGGGCCGGTCGGGCTGTTCGCCGCGCTCGGCGGCGGCCCGCTCGAGCACCAGGTCGCGGAGCATCGCGACGAACTGCGGGTCCGTGCCCGGCGTCGCGGCGCGCGCCATCGGCAGCCGCAGCTTCTCGGCGGTCTGCGCGGCCTCGGTGTCGAGGTCGTAGATGACCTCCATGTGGTCGCTGACGAACCCGATCGGTACGACGGCCACACCCGGCACACCGTCCGCGGCCAGCGTCTCCAGGTGGTCGTTCACGTCCGGCTCGAGCCACGGCACCTGCGGCGGGCCGGAGCGCGAGCAGTAGACAAGGTCGGTCCGCCGGGTCTGCCCGGTCCGGCGCTCGAGCTCAGCGGTGATCGAGGCGGCGACGTCCAGGTGCCAGTCGACGTACGCGTTGCCGTCCGGGCCGCTGGTCGCGTTCATCGCGGTCGGGATCGAGTGCGTCACGTAGGCGATCGCCGACCCGTCCGGGAGCTTGCGCAGCGCGTCGGCCGTCGACTCGACGAACGAGCCGACGAAGCCGGGGTGGTTCGCGTAGTGCCGCAGCTTGTCGATCCGCGGCGCGTCCGGGACCTCGCGGGCGGCGTCCTCGAGGTTCTCCCGGTACTGCCGGCAGCCGGAGTACGACGGGTACGCCGACGTGACGACGACGACGGCGCGGCGGATGCCGTCGGCGGCCATCTCGCGCATCGTGTCGGTCAGGTACGGCGCCCAGTTGCGGTTGCCCCAGTAGATCGGGAGGTCCAGACCGGCCTCGTCGAACGACTCCCGCAGCGCCTTCAGCAGCGCCCGGTTCTGGTCGTTGATAGGGCTGCGGCCGCCGAACGCGTAGTAGTGCTCGCCGACCTCTTTGAGCCGCTCGTCCGGGATCCCGCGGCCGCGGGTCACGTTCTGCAGGAAGGGCAGCACGTCCTCGGGCTTCTCGGGCCCGCCGAAGGAGAGCAACAGCACAGCGTCGTAGGGGTCGTAGGGGTCGTAGGGGTCGTACGGAGGCGCAGCAGGCGACATGTGCCAAGCTTCTCAGACGGCCGAGGGTTAAGGTGTTCCCGGTCTCCCATGCTCAAGCCTTACGTCCACCTCATGCGCCGTCCCGGTGCCGGCGCCTTCTTCGCCGCCGGGATCCTCGGGCGTATGCCGATCTCGATGATCGGCCTCGGCCTCGTCATCCTGATCGCCAAGGAGAGCGGCTCGTACGGACTGGCCGGCGCGGTGTCCGGTGTCGCGGTGATCGCGGGTGCACTGACCGGCCCGATCCAGGGCCGTGTCGTGGATCGCTTCGGTCAGCGCGGGCTGTTGCTGATCGGTTCGGTGATCTGCACGGTCGCTCTGGCCGCATTGCTGATCGCCGTCCGTGCCGACGCCGCTACCTGGGTCCTGTACGTGCTGTCGTTCATTGCCGGTGGCACCCGTCCGCAGGTCGGGTCGTTCGTCCGGGCTCGCTGGACGCATCTGCTCGGTCGCGGCCGCGCGCTACAGACGGCGTTCGCTCTGGAGGCAGTCGGCGACGAGGTGGTCTTCATCGTCGGCCCCGTCCTCGTCACCGCGCTGGCGACACAGGTGAGCCCGTACGCCGCGCTCGCGTCGGCCGGCGTACTGGGACTGGTGGGCGGCATCTGGCTGGCACTGCTGCGCGCATCGGATCCGCCCGGACGCGGCAGGTCGGACGGCGCGGAGCAGGCGCCACTCCCCTGGTTGTCGCTCATGTTGCTCAGCCTGATCGGCCTCGGCCTCGGGGCGACACTCGGCGGCGCCGAGGTGATCACCGTGGCCTTCACCACCGAGAAGGGGCAGGCCGGTCTGTCCGGAGTCGTGCTGGCGGTGTGGGCGTTCGGCAGCCTGCTGGCGGGGCTCTGGTACGGCTCGGTGAACTGGCGGGCTCCGGTCGAGCGCCGGCTGCTCTTCGGCACGATCGCCCTCGCGATCACACTGGCGCCACTCCCCTGGGTCGACAGCGTCCTACTGCTCGGCGTGGTGCTGTTCTGCTGCGGTATGACGATCGCGCCGACAATGGTCGCGGTCACCGCCTGCGTCGAGGAATGGGTACCGCCGGAGCGCCTCACCGAGGCCATCACGTGGACCGTCACCGGCATCCTGCTCGGCGTCGCCCCCGGCAACGCGGCCGCCGGCCACGCGGTCGACCTCTGGGGTCCTTCCGACGCCTACTGGGTCCCGGTCGGCGTCGGCGTCGCCTGCGCGATCGTCGCCGCCGTCTCCATCACCTTCGCCCGGCCGAAAGAACGGTTCGCCCACAACTGACCTGGGAGCCGCCGTCACGAATTGCGGGGTAGCGGGGCGTTCCAGCCGCGGCGGATGGCGAGCAGCCGGATGCCGAAGCAGACGAGCGCGGCGGCGATCGGGACCCAGAGGGCGTGGTACTCCAACGCCGAGGCGACCACCACGATGGCGGCGCCCAGCAGGGCCGGAGTGGCGTAGATCTCGGCGCGAAGCACGACCGGGACGCGGCCGCTCAGGATGTCGCGGAGGACTCCGCCGCCGATGCCGGACAGTGTGCCGAGAAGCGCGGCCGAGATCGGTGACAGGCCGAACTCGATCGCCTTCAACGCACCCGTCACGCAGAACAGGGCGAGCCCGGCCGCGTCGAAGATGTTCACCCCACGCTCCACCCGGCCGATCCCGGGATGCAGGAAGAACGTCATCAACCCGGCCACGATCGGGACCACCAGGTAACGCCAGTCCTGCAGCGCGGCCGGCGGCACCTGACCGATCAGCACGTCCCGGATGAACCCGCCGCCGAGCCCGGTGACCAGCGCCAGCACCAGCACGCCGAACACGTCCAGCTTCTTCCGTACGCCGACCAGCGCGCCGGTGATCCCGAACACGAAGATCCCGATCAGGTCGAGCACCTGCAACACCACGGATCCGCTCACACGTCGCACGGTAAACCACGCGCGCCCTGAACAATGCGCACTGTCGCCTCGCGCACTTCTAAGGTGTGGACTCATGAGCCGCGCTCCGGACGTCGACTACTCGGCCACCTCGCTCCGCCCGGACTGGAACTCGCTTCCGGCCGCCCTGCACGCGGAACTTGCCGTTGCCCTCGGCACCGAGATCACCGACGTCGCCGCGCCGGTGACCTCCGGCTTCACCGGTGGCTTCGCCGCCCGCGCCGTACTCGACGACGGCCGCCGCGTTTTCATCAAGGCCGCTCAGAAGGGAATCCACGCGTACGACGCCTACCAGCGCGAAGCCGAGGTCGTCCCGCAACTCCCGGCGTCCGTCCACGCGCCGCCCGTGATCGCCACGGCTCACGCCGACGACGCGTTCGCCGTGGTGGCCGAGTGGATCGACGGACGGATGCCGGGTAACCCCTGGACACCGGACGACTTCAAGCGCGTGACCGCGACCTGCGAACGCATGGCCGAGGAACTGCACCCGAGCCCGATCGAAGGCCTGGGCAGCTTCACCGACCTGCCGCCGAGATCGCGAACCCGCCGACGGAAAGCCAAATACCCAAGGGCCTGCAGTCATGGGTCCCGCGAATCCTCCCCGAGCTGACCGATTTGATCAGCCTCGCGCCCGAAGCGCTCGCAGGTGATCACGCCACGCACTCCGACCTCCGTCCCGACAACCTGCTCATCGACGACACCGGCACCTGCTGGACGGTCGACTGGAACTGGCTCGCCCTCGGCCCGCGCTGGATCGACTGGGTCGGTCTCCACCCCCTCGCGCAGCACCACGGCATCGACACCTTCGCCGCCGTCACCCGCAGCCCGCTCACCGCCGACGTACCCGCCGATCACCTGGACGCGTTCGCGGCCGTCATCGTGGCGTACATGATGAGGTCCAGCGACGCCCCGCCGCCGCCAGGGTGTACCCAGGCGGTCCGCGAGCATCAGCGCCTGACCGCGTGGACCTTCCTGCACTGGCTCGCCGTCCGGCGCGGCTGGCCTACCGTGGAGGCATGACCAAGGCTCCCACCAGCAGGTTCAAGGTCGAGGTGCTCGACGGCGACCGCACGTCCCGGCGCGAGGATGTGGTCAGCACCGAGGAGCCGCTGGAGCTACGGCTCGAATGGCCGGGCCGCGCGCCGGAGCCGCTGGTCGTGACGATGCGCACTCCCGGCTCGGACTTCGAGCTCGCCGCCGGGTTCTGTCTCGGCGAGGGTTTCGCGGTCCGCCCGGACGCGATCCGGACCGTCGCGTACTGCACCGACGGCACGCTGACGCGCGACCAGCAGTTCAACACGGTCACCGTCACGTTCGACGGTCCCCCGGACCGCGAACCACCGCAGCGGTACGGCGTGACGTCGGCCGCATGCGGTGTGTGCGGCCAGCAGAGCCTCGACGAACTCGCCGAACGCCAGTACGACCCGGTGGACCCGGTCGAGGTCCCGCTGGACGTCGTACGGCGGCTGCCGGAGCTGCTCCGCGACGCGCAGCCGATGTTCAGCCGCACCGGCGGGCTGCACGCGGCCGGTCTGTTCACCGCCGACGGTCGCAAGGTGGTGGTGAAGGAGGACATCGGCCGCCACAACGCGGTCGACAAGGTGGTCGGCTGGACCGTGCTCAACCGGCACAGCCGCAAAGGCCTCGTGCTCGCGGTCAGCGGTCGCGCCGGGTACGAGATCGTGCAGAAGGCCGTCGCCGCCGGGATCGGCATGGTCGTCGCGGTCGGTGCGCCGTCGAGTCTCGCGGTCGATCTCGCCCGTCAGTTCGGCATCACGCTGTGCGGCTTCGCCCGCGGCGACCGGTGCGTCGTCTACTCGGCACCGGAGCGGATCATCCGTCCAGCGTGATGAACGTGGCCTTCGGGACGTATTCGTAGCGGTCCGGCATACAGGTCAGCACGATGACCTGGCCGTGGTCGCCGGCGCGCCCGAGGAGCGCGCCCATGTCGCGCAGCCGGGCCTTGTCGGACCAGCCGAGGGCGTCGTCGAAGATCACCGGCACGCTGCCCTCACCCGTGCTGACCAGATGACTGATCGCCAGCCGGGTGATGATCGCCAGCTGCTCCTGGGCACCGGTCGACAGCGCTTCGACGGGCAACCGGACGCCGTCGAGCTCGCGTTCCGCCACGGCCAGGTCGTCGTCCAGCCAGACCCGGAACGACGGCCCGTAGACGCTGCGGCCCAACGCCTCGATGCGGCTCTGCAACGGCTCCGAGTACTTCGTCTGCGCCTCGGCCCGATGCCTGCTCAACGTCTCGTGCACTCGTCGCGCCGCCTCCGCACGCCGCAGCAAACTGTCGTGCTCCGCGCGGACGGCGGCCAGCTCCAACTCGGCCAGATCGCGGCGCGTCGCCAGCCCGTCCCGGCCCGACTGCTCCAGGCGACCTTCCGTCGTCCGCAGCGCGTCCCGAAGCCGGTCACGCTCGTCCTGCAGCCGCTTCGCGACCGCCAGCGCATGCGCCAACTCGTCGGCGATCCGGTCCGCTCCGGCCTCGTCGGCCTGCGCCTGCACCGCGGTCAGCTCCTCGAGCACCGCTTCGACCTCGGCCGTCGCCTCCGCCTCGGCCGCCTCCACGGCGTCGTCGTCGAGCACCGACCGCGCGGACTCCAGCGCCTCGACAGCCGCGGCCAGCCGCTCGCCGGCCAGCTCGGACCGAGCCCGCGCGTTCTGTGCTTCGGAGCGATCCTCGTCCGCAGCCTTGCGCGCCTGCTCCACGGCGAACTCGGCGTCCTTCAGCAGCCGCTCCGCCTCGGCCAGCCCGTCCCTGGCCAGATCGAGCACCCGCTGCGCGGCGGTCAGGTCGTCGGCCGCCGGCTCTGGGACCTCGAAGTCGTCGAAGAGCGTGTCGTGCGGCGACACGAACTCCTCGAACAGCGACATCTGGCCCGGGACGCCCTCGGGCTCCTTCTCCGCCGACTCCTCGGGCTCGTCCGGGCCGAGACGCGCGGTCAGCACCGCGATCCGCTCCCCCGGATCGCCGCCGGCCGTCAGCGACTTCTCGGTCCGGCGCGCCTCGTTCAGCTCGGCGGCCGCGGTGGCGGCCTTGCGCAGCAGCTCACGCGCCGCGGCCACGTCCTTGACGCCGGCCCTCTTCAGCAGGTCCTTCTCGCGCCGTACGGCGGCGTCCAGCCGCGACCGCAACGTCGCCGCCTCGCCACCCGCACGCACCGTGACCTCGACCTGACCCGGGACGCCGACCACGAGCTCACCGGACACCAGGATCCCGGCCGACTCGTCGAACCCCAGCTCCGACGGGACAGTGCCTTCGAGTCCCTTCCCGGACAGTTCCACCGGCTCGGCGCCGAGACGGCGTACCGTCACCTCCGGAACGCCGGCGGCAAGCGCCGCGCGAGCCTCGACCACCGCCGCGCGGGCCTCCTCGATGGCGGCCACCATGGCGTCGTCGACCTTGATCCGGTCCAGCACCGTTCCGGCCGCGGCGATCCGGGCGCGGACCTCGGCCAGCTCGTTCTGCTGCCCGAGCAGCCGGTCCAGCTCGGCGCGATCCATCAGCGCGGAGACGCGCCGCTCCGCCTCCTGGACCTCGGTACGGCGCTGGTCCTTGAGCTCGACCACCTCCGCGAGCGCCGCCTCCGCCGCGTGCACGGTCTCGGCCGCGGTCTTCGCCGCCAGCTCCGCATCGGCGCGCCGGGCCGCGAGGTCGGCGTCGAACTTCGTGAAGCGCTCGACCTCGTCGAGCAGGCGCTCACGCTCGAGCCGGGTGCGGGTGTGGTTCTCCAGGCGGGCCCGGGCGGTCTCGGCGCGCGACTTCACCGAGTCGCGACGCAGCAGGATCTCGTCGGTCGCCTGCTTGCGTTCGCGCAGCTCCTCGACGCCGGCCAGGTGCTCGGTCAGCCGGGTCGTGACGTCGGCGAGGTCCAGGTTCAGCCGCTCGGCGCGGCGGATGTCGGACTGGACCTCGTCCATCGCCTGCAGCGCCTGCTTGTAGGCCAGCTCGGCGGCGTCGACCGCTTTCGCCGACTTCGCGAAGTCCCCGGTCGGGCGACCGCGCGGCGTCCAGTACCGCAGGTACTCGTGCTCGACGGCCGTCACCAGCGGCATCGACGCACCGTCGACCGGCGTCCCCGACTCCGCGGTCACCGCGGTGATCAGCGGCTCAGCATCCGCCGGTGCGGGCAGCACCAGCGATTGGCCCTGGCTGACCATCAAGGTCTGCCACAGCACCGAATCGACGTTCTCGTGGAACAGCCGCTCGGCCTCGTTGTGTGCCTCGCGCCCGGCCCAGGAGCGGCGGCGGCCGTCCGCCTCGACGACGGACAGCTCGGTCGACCGGTTCTTCAGCCAGCGCTTCGTGTACGTCAGCTCGCGGCCGCCGAGGCTCAGCTCGACCGTCACCTCCGGGCCGACGTCCTGACCGACCGGCTGGATGTCGCGGATCCGGGTCGACTTCGAGTCGTCGGGCAGGTCGAAGATCAGCCCGAACGCCTCTACCAGGCTGGACTTCCCGACCTCGTTGTCGCCGACCACGACAGTCGTGCCGAGCGCGCGGAACCGGACACTCCGGTCCCTGACGCCGCGGAAGTTCCGCAACGCCAAGCTGTGCAGTCTCATCTCAGGCTCATCCCGCGTCCCGCGCCAATCGGTGCATCAGCGAGAGCGCGGCGCCCGCGGTCTCGTCACCACCGGCCAGAGCTTGGCGCAGCTCTTCCATCGCCGCCCGGGCCGGACCGCTGAGCTGCAGCGACTCCAGGTCGGCCGTGTCCGGCGCCGGGCGCACCGTCCAGAACTTCGCCCAGCGCTCGACACTCGCGAACACCTCGCCCTGGGCGTCGATCATCGAGTCCAGCCGGGCCAGCAGCGGCAGCGACAGTGACCCGTCGCCGGCCAGCCGCACGTACGTCCGCTCCTTGTCGGGCAGCTCGGCGAACCAGTCCTCGAGCGCGGTGATCGACTCCTCGTCGAACAGCTCGACGCGATGGTCGACCATGTGCCAGGCTCCCACCCGCACCGGCTCGACGTCGATCGCGTCGCCGGCGATCGTCACCCGCAGCACGTTGCCCGGGGCGTCCTCCTCCGGCGACGTCACCTCCTGCGTCCCGGAGAACCAGATCCGGTCGGTGACCCGGGTCGTCGAGTGCCGGTCGCCGAGGCCGACGTACTGCAGCCGGCCGTCCGCGACCGCGGCCTCGAGCGCCGCCTGGTCGATGGTCGGTACGTCGGACATGCCGCCGGACAGACTGGTGAGCTGGCCGTGCGCGAGCAGGATCCGGACGACACCGGGATCCGGCGTGAGGTCGGCGTACCCGGGCGCGGCCGGGTCGGAGAGCGGCCGCCGCGAACGCCACGGCGCCCCGACGATCTCGACCCCCGGCAGAATCGGGAAAGGGGTCGTTTCGGTCAGCACCGTGACGTGCTCCGGCGCGTGTGCGAGCCACTGGCTCGACGTCCACAGCGATCCGGGCTCCAGCGCGTCGTGGTTGCCGGGCAGGAGCACCACCGGGACGGGGATCCGCTTGAGCGCCTCGCACGCGCGCAGGATCGTCTGCCGCTCCACCTGGTTGTGCTCGAACACGTCGCCGGTGACGACCACGAACGCCGCGCCGGTCTGCTGCGCGACGTCGCCGATCCGCGCGACCGCGTCCAGCCGTGCCTGACCCCACCGGGCCTGGCCGTCAGGCCCGAGGAACCGGCGCATCATCCCCAACTGCCAGTCCGAGCTGTGCAGAAACGTGATCGACTCGCCCATAGCGTTGAGAACGCTAACCCGCGGCACCGACAACCGCGCAACCCAACACACACAATCCGCTACACCGCCCACACTCCGGACGCCTACGATCCCTGTGTGAACGAGGTGTATCTGGAAACCGACCGCCTGCGGCTGCGCGAGTTCACAGCCGACGACGTCGAGTTGCTCGTGGAGCTGGAGTCCGATCCCGAGGTGATGCGGTTCCTGACCGGTCAGCCGACACCGCGACACCAGATCGCGGACGTCACCCTCCCCGCGATCCTGAAGAGGTACGCCGAGCACCCCGGTCTCGGGACCTTCGCGGCGCATCAGAAGGCCGACGGCGCGTTCGTCGGATGGTTCGGGTTGCAGCCCACCGACGTACCGGACACGGTCGACGTCGGTTACCGGCTGAACCGGACCGCGTGGGGAAAGGGGTACGCGACCGAAGGGACCCGCGCGCTGATCGCGAAGGCGTTCACCGACCTCGGCCTGCAGCGCGTGGTCGCGGACACGATGGCCGTCAACCATCGGTCGCGGGCTGTGATGCGACGCGCGGGCCTGCGGTTCGTAAAGCTGTACCACGAGCACTTCGACGACCCGCTGCCCGGATCCGAGTTCGGCGAGGTGCTGTACGCGATCGACCGGGCGACCTGGGAAGCTGGGTGTCATGGGTGACGACCGGCCGTACGCCGTACTGGACATCGACGCGACGCTGTCCGACACCAGCAAGCGAATTCACTACATCAACGCGAGGCCGAAGGACTGGGACTCGTTCTTCGCGCACGCCAAGGACGACGCGGTCCTGTCCGAAGGCCTGGCAGTTGCCACGACACTCGCCGCCGATCACGAGATCGTGTACCTGACCGGCCGCCCGGAGCGGACCCGACGGATCACCGAGCAGTGGCTGAAGGACAACGGCTTCCCGGCCGGCAAGGTGTACATGCGCGGCGACACCGACCGGCGGCCGTCGATGGTGATGAAGCTCGGCCGGCTCAAGCGACTCGCCGCGGTCCGCCCGGTGGCGGTGTTGGTCGACGACGACGAGAAGGTCGTCGCGGCCGCCCGCAAGGCCGGCTACACAGTCATGAGGGCCGACTGGGGTCTCGATCCCGAGACCCAGCCGGCCCTCTTCGACGCCCAGGAATCCGAAGGCCGGACCTGAGCGTCCTTTCTACTTGCTCAGCCCGACGATCAGCTGGTTCGGGTACGGCGGGTAGGACGACAGGTAGAAATTCTGCACCTTCGACCCGTGCAGGAACGCGTTGCGCGCGTAGATCAGCGGGACGACCGGGGCGTCGGCCATGATCTGCTTGTCGATCGCGCCCCACATCCCGGCCGCCTTGCCGAGGTCGGACTCGGCGGTCGCCGCGGCGATCGCGCTGTCCACCGCCGGGTTGGAGTAGCGGGAGATGTTGTACCCGCCGTTGCCGATCTCCGAGGACGCGAACAGCGGCTGGATGTTGCCGATCGCGCTCGGGAAGTCCGGCAGCCAACTGGACACGGTCAGGTCGAAGTCCGGCTGGTTCCCGGTGATCAGGTCGGTCAGCGGCTCGCTGTCCAGCGGCTTGATCGTGACCGTGATACCGGCCCGCTTCAGCCCCTGCTGGATGGCCTGCGCCACGCCGAGACCGGTCGTGTTGTCGGCGGCCAGCACCAGGTTCAGGTTGCTGACGCCGGCCGCGGCCAGCATCTGCTTGGCCTTCTCCGGGTCGCCCGCCGGCGGCGCCTCGTACAGGTTGTATTTGCTGTAGCCGTCGATGCCCGGGGTGATCAGCGTCGACGCGATCTCGCCGCCGTACTCCGGTCCGCCGCGGGCGACCTGGACGGCCTGCTTGTCGACGGCGTACTGGATCGCCTTGCGGACCTCCGGGTTCGCCAGCGCGGGCCGCTTGGTGTTCATCGCCAGGTACAGCAGCGCTCCAGACGGTGACGTCGCCACGCGGGCCTTGACCGCCGGGTTGCCGGTGATCGTGGGGATCAGCGCGGCCGGCACCGACGTACCGGTGGTGGCGGCGAACTTGTCGTCGCCGGCGTCCGCGATCAGCCGCTGGTTCACGACGTCGGGCTGCAGGCCCATCTCCATCACGATCGCGTCCGGCAGACCGGTCCGGGCCTGGTCGGTCGCCTTGTTCCAGGCCGGGTTCCGCTCCAGCTCGAGCTTGGAGCCGGGCGTGTACGACTTGACCTGGTACGGCCCGCTCGCGACCGGCTTCTCGCCGTAGTGCGCCGGGTCGGTGTCGGCCTTCTTCGGCACCGGCGAGAAGGCCGGCATACTGACGATCCACGGCCAGTCGCCGTACGGCTTGTTCAGCTTGAAGACGATCGTGGTGTCGTCCGGGGTCTCGATCGACGCGAGTTCGCCGCCCTTGTACGGGCCGGCGTACTTGTCGCCGCCGACCAGCAGCGACTTGTGGTAGCCGAGTCCGCCGGACAGCTCGGGCGCGAACGAGCGCTCGACGCCGTACTTGATGTCGGCGCTGGTGATCGGCGAACCATCGGCGTACTTCAGACCGGACTGCAGCTTGTACGTCCAGGTCTTGCCGCCGTCGCTGACCTGACCGGTGTCGGTGGCCAGGTCGGGCACCAGCTCGGCGGCCTTGCCCGGCTCGGTCTTCCACGACGTCAGGCCGCGCAGCACCAGGTGGATCGAGCTGATCCCGAGGTTCTGGCTCTTGGCCGGGTCGAGGCTGATCTCCTTGCTGGTGGTGAGGATGTGCCAGGTGCCGCCCTGCTCCGCCGCCGCGGTGCTGCCACCTCCTGGCGCGGTCTTGTCGTTGGCGTTGCAGGCTGCCACCAGGACGGTGGCCAACGCCACGGCCGTCACCGCGACCGCTCGGGATATGCGTTTCATCAGGTCCTCTCAGGGATGGGGGGCTCAGGGAAGTAGCAGGCGGCACGGTGCTCCGTATTCCCGTGCACAGGTTCGAGCACCGGTCGTTGGGTCGCGCAGATGTCCTCGGCCTTGTAACAGCGAGTCCGGAACGGGCAGCCGGACGGCGGATCGATGGGCGTCGGGACATCGCCGGTCAGCACGATCCGCTCGCGCCGTACGCCGGGCTCCGGCACCGGGACGGCGGACAGCAGCGCCTTGGTGTACGGGTGCGCCGGGGCGTTGTAGACATCGGCCGCCGGGCCCTCCTCGACGATCGTGCCGAGGTACATGACGGCGATCCGGTCGGCGACCTGGCGGACGACGGCGAGGTCGTGGGCGACCAGGACGTAGGACAGGCCGAGCTCGTCGCGGAGGTCGGCGAGCAGGTTCAGCACCTGGGCCTGTACGGACACGTCGAGCGCGGACACCGGTTCGTCGCACACCAGCAGCTGGGGCTTCACCGACAGTGCACGAGCGATCCCGATCCGCTGCCGCTGGCCGCCGGAGAACTCGTGCGGGTAGCGCTGCAGGTGCTCCTCGGCGAGGCCGACCTGCTCCAGCAGTTCGACGAGCTGGGTCCGTTTCGGCCGGATTCCTTGGGCGAGGTACGGCGTACTCAGAATCGTGCCGATCGACTGCCGCGGGTTCAGCGAGGCCTGCGGGTCCTGGAACACCATCTGGATCTGCCGGCGGATCGGGCGCAACCGGCGGCCCCGGACGTTCGTGACGTCCTGGCCGCCGATCTCGACCCGGCCCTCGGTCGGGTCGAGCAGCCGCGTCGCGACCCGCGCCAGCGTGGACTTGCCGGACCCGGACTCGCCGACCAGCCCGACCGTCTCGCCTTCCCGAACGACGAAGTTGACGCCGTCGACCGCGCGCACGGCACCGGCCTTCTGCCACGGGACTCCGCGCAGGCCGAAGTGCTTCTTCACGCCCTTGAGGTTCAGCAGCTCGGTCACTGGATCACCTCCGGACGGCGCCCTAGATGGCAGGCCGCCTCGTGATCGCCCTCGCCGGGGCGCGGCGTGAGCTCGGGACGCTCGGTGACGCACCGCTCCCCCACCAGATGCGCATACGCACAGCGTGGCTGGAACGGGCAGCCGGTGGTGATCGATCCCGGCGTCGGCGGCGTCCCCGGGATCGTGGTCAGTCGCGGTTTCGGCGGTACGTCGACACGCGGCATCGCACCCAGCAACCCGAGGCTGTACGGATGCGCCGCCCGGAAGAACAGGTCCCGGACCGTACCCCGCTCGGCCGCGCGCCCGGCGTACATCACCAAGACGTCGTCGGCGATCTCCGCGACCACGCCGAGATCGTGCGAGATCAGGATCAGCGCCGTCCCGAACTCCTCCTGGACGTCGTCGAGCAGACGCATGATCTGCGCCTGCACGGTCACGTCGAGTGCGGTCGTCGGCTCGTCCGCGATCAGCACTCTGGGGTCGTTCACCAGAGCCATAGCAATCACGACCCGCTGCCGCATTCCCCCGGAGAATTCGTGCGGGTAGCTCTCCGCGCGGCGGGCCGCGTCCGGGATGCCGACCTTGTCGAGCATCTCGACCGCCCGGCGGAACGCGACCTTCTTCGAGACCTCGTGGTGCAAGCGGTACGCCTCGGCGACCTGCCAGCCGACCGAGTAGTACGGGTTCAGCGCGGACAGGGCGTCCTGAAAGACCATCGCGATGTCGTTGCCGCGGATCGCGCGCAACTCGTCGGCGGGCAGGCCGTTCAGCTCGCGGCCGTCGAGCAGCACCTCGCCGGTCACGTCGGCGTTCGACGGCAGCAGGCCCATCACCGCGGCCGAGCTGACGCTCTTGCCGGACCCGGACTCGCCGACGATCGCCAGCGTCTTACCGGGCGCGACGGCGAAGTCGATGCCGTCAACGGCCGGCACCGGTCCGCGCTCGGTCGCGAACGTGACGTGCAGGTCGTGCACCTCGAGCACCGGCTTGCCGGTCTGCACCGTGGTGTCCCGCGCGGGGATCGGCTCAGCCATGGCTCACCCTCGGGTCCAGCACTCCGTGCACGACGTCCACCACCAGATTCGCGAGGATGATCAGGAAGGCCGAGAACAGGGTCACGCCGACGACCACAGCCACGTCGAGCTGACCGACCGCGCTGATCAGCAGCTCGCCGAGGCCCTGCATGCTGAACACCTTCTCGGTCAGGATCGCGCCGCCGAGCAAGGCGCCCAGGTCGAGGCCGAACAGCGTGATCACGGGGACCAGCACACCGCGCAGCCCGTGCGTGAGCACCACCCGCCGCTCGCCGGCACCTTTCGCCCGCGCGGTGGTGATGTAGTCGAGGTTGAGCTCCTCGAGCATCTGCGACCGGGTCAGCCGGATGTACGACGCGGCCTGCAGGATCGCGAGCACGATCCACGGTGTGATCAGGTGCCAGGCCCAGTCCACCGGGCTCTCGGTGAGCGGCACGTACCCGTTGACCGGAACCATGTTGAGCCAGAACCCGAACACCAGGATCGCGAGCAGCCCGAGCAGGAACGACGGCGTCGACACACCGAGCAGCGCAACGCCGATGGCCATCCGGTCGAGGATGCGGCCCCGGTTCAGCGCGGCGATCACACCGAGCGATACACCGAAGAGCAACCACAGTACGGCGGCGCCGAGGGCGATCGAGATGGTCACCGGCATCCGGTCGACGATCAGCGTCGTGACCGGGCGGGCGAGCGGGAACGAGTACCCGAAACACGGCGCATTGCAGTGCACCGCTGCAGCGCCGTCACCGAACGTCCGGCCGGCCACGATGCCCTTCAGGAAGTTCACGTACTGCTGCAGCGTGCTCTGGTCGAGCTGCATGAAGTGGCGCGCCTGCTCGAGGCGGTCCGGCGTACAGGGTTTGCCGCAGGCGAGATGTGCCGGATCGGCGGGGATCGCGTAGAAGACCAGGTAGACGGCGAGGCTCAGCGCGAGCATCACGAGCAGCGCGGCGGCCAGGCGCCGGACGACGAACCAGACGAGATCGGGCATCAGTTCGTCCTCCGCAACCGCACGTCGAACGCGTCCCGGACGCCGTCGCCGAGCAACGTGAACCCGAGCACGGCGAAGAACAGCATCATGCCGGGGAACAACAGGAACCAGGGGTCGGCGCCGGTGTACACCCAGACGATCGAGTCCGAGATCGAGCGGCCCAGGCTCGGTGTCGGCGGCGGGACACCGACCCCTAGGAACGACAGCGCCGCCTCGGCGCCGATGTAGCCGGGGATCGCGAGCGTCGCGATCACGAGCACCGGGCCGAGCAGGTTCGGCAGCAGTTCGCGGCTGATCACCATCCAGCCGCTCGACCCGACACTACGCGCCGCCTCGACGAACTCGCGCGCGACGAGCGAGCGGGCCTGATTGCGGATCAGCCGCGCCAGGCCGGCCCAGCCGAAGAAGCTGAGCACCAGGATCAGCAACAACCAACGCGGGAAACCCGCCGGCACAACGATGCCCAGGGCAATCATGAAGACGAGCTGGGGGAAGCCGAAGAGAAAGTCGAGCAGCCGCGACAGCACCGCGTCGTACCAGCCGCCGAAGTACGCCGCGCTGATGCCGGCCAGCGTACCGACAACCGTCGTGATCACCGTGACGACCACCGCGATGAACAACGACGTCCGCAGCCCGAGTACGACGATCGAGAACAGGTCGCGACCGGTCAACGGCTCGACGCCGAACCAGTGGTCAGCGCTCGCACCACCGACCGGCCCGCGCGGCGCGTTGCCGCGCGCCGGGTCGAGCAGGTCGATGTGGTACGTCGTCGCGTCCTGGCCGGCCAGCCGCACCAGCAACGGCGCGGCGGCGGCGATCACGATCAGCAGCGCCACCAGGACGAAACCGATCCGGGCACTGTGGTCGCGCCGCATCCGGCGCAGCGCCTGCCGGGTGGGCGAGACGGTCCCGGCGACCGAGGAACTCACAAGTACTCCTGACGAGGGTTCGAATCACGCAGCCGACAAAAGCTAGGCCGCATCTTTCCACCACGGAGTGTTCATCTCGAATCCCGAGAATCCCAGGACGGTAACTTCACTTTCGGATAGCAGGTGCCGGGTAGTTACGCTCCGCAGATGGATCGGATGCTGCGGATCGGTGATCGCGTGCTGATGTACGCCGGGTACGGCAGCGAGCGCGGGGCGCCGGTGATGTCGTTCGGCGGCACACCGAGCACGCGCTGGAAGCGGCCCGAGGTGGTCGCGACCATCGAGGAGTCCGGAGTGTGGATGGTGATGCCGGACCGGCCCGGGTACGCCGGATCCACCCGTCAGCCCGGTCGCACAGTGGCCTCCGTCGCCGCGGACGCGTCGGCGCTGGCCGACTCGCTCGGGTGGGAACGGTTTGCTGTCACCGGCGGTTCCGGCGGCGGTCCGCATGCGCTGGCGTGCGCAGCGTTGCTGCGCGATCGGGTGACGCGCTGTGCGGTGGCAGGGAGCAACTCTCCGCCTCTGGTCGACGGTCCGGAGCCGACCGAAGAAGAAGAGCAGGAGGATCCGCGGCGCAACCGGACCTCCTGGCGGGCACTGCACGGTGACCTGCGCCCGGCGCTCGAGGAATCGGCCCGGTCGATCATGGCGGCGGTCGAAGCCGGCGGTCCGGAGTTCCCGCCGGATCCCGGTTCACCGCCAGGACCTCCGGCGCGTGCGGACCCCGAGGCCGTTGCCCGGCTGGCCGCCACCTTCGTCACCAGTCACGACGGCTGGATCGACGACCACATCGCGTTCGCGCACCCGTGGGGCTTCGACTTCGCCGACATCACGGTGCCGGTGAGCCTCTGGTACGGGTCATCCGACGAACGCGCAGCGAAGTACGCCGATCATCTCGCCGCAGCGATCCCCCACGCCGAACGCAGGTACTACATCGGCGGTCATGTGCCGCCGGCAAATGCGTACCGCGAACTGTTGCGATGGCTGACACTGAGTTGATGGATCTCGCCCGCGCAGTGGTTTCAGAGCTGTATCCGGACGCCCGCGCCGGATGGCTCGGTGGGAGCGTTGTGCGCGGAGATGCGGGTCCGACGTCCGACCTGGACATCACGGTATTGCTGGACGGGCCGCCCGCGCCGCTGCGTAAGTCGCTGGTGTACGCCGGTTGGCCGGTCGAGCTGTTCGTACACACCGAGGAGTCGTTGCGCTTCTTCGCCGACAAGGATCAGGCGCGGCGGCAACCGACGATGATGCGACTGGTCGGCGAATCCGTCGTTCTGGTGGATCTTGACGGGTTAGGTGAACGGTTGCAGCGGGAGTACCTGGCTGAGGTGAAAGCCGGACCGAAGCCGTTGTCCGCGGACGAACTGGACCTGCTGCGGTACACGATCACCAACCTGCTGGACGACCTGACCGATGCGTCCGGCGATGCCCGGCTGGCAGTTGCGTCGGTGCTGTGGCAGGACGCCGCGCGACTACTGCTGACTGGCGCGGGGCATTGGTCCGGCACCGGCAAAGGCCTGCTCCGCGAGGTGGTGGCGTACGACGTTGCTCGGGGCACCGATTATGCGTCGTCGCTGCTGGATGAGGTTCGGGCGTCCGACGATCGCCTGGTGGAGACAGTGGATCGCGTCTTGGCGCCGTACGGCGGGCGGTTGTTCGGTGGGTTCGAGTTGGCTGCGCAGCTTTAGGGGCGGCGCGGCTCTGGGTGGCGGCTCTGGGTGGCGGCTCTGCGTGGCCGGGCGGACTTGTACTCACTGGCGCGGCGAGGACATGCGATCAGGCGTTGCGGGCCCGAGGTGGCTCGAAGCCGGCGGTCATCCTCCGTGTGAGCCGCGATTTCTGCGGTGAGTCGCGGCACGCGCGTCTATCGCAGGACGGGGTGCACTGCAGCGCGTTATCCGGACTGACCGGGGCCAGCAGGCGCGCTCCGCGCCGTCCGCAGGGCCGAACCACCTTGTAAATAAGGCTGCTGGGCTTGGATCTGATTTGTGTCTGGCCGTCCGGTGATCTACATTAGAACGCATGTTCGACTGTGATCTGGATGAGCTCGACACCGCGGACCTGCTGGCCGCGGCGGCCGAGTTCGCCCAGGTCCGGGAGCAGGCGGAGGTCGGGATCCTGCGTGCGGCGCTGGCGTTCGCCGACCGCAACTCGGTGGTCGCGTGGCAGGAGGCCGGCGAGCTTGCGGTGCCGGGTAATGAGCGGTTGAGGGTGTACGGCGGTGAGGGTTGTCCGGGGGTGGCGGAGTTCGCGGTGCTCGAGCTGGGCGCCGTGCTGGGGATCTCCAGTGGTGCCGCGTCCTCCTTGATCGGCGAAGCGCTCGCGTTGCGGCACCGGCTGCCGCACGTGTGGGCCGCGGTGCTTGGCGGGGACGCGATCGCGTGGCGGGCCCGCAAGATCGCTCATGCCTGTCTGAGTCTGTCGATGGAGGCCGCGTCGATCGTGGACCGGCGGGTCGTGGGCCGGATCAACACCATCACACCAGGGTCGTTGAAGAAGCTCGTCACCGCCGCGATCGCACAAGCCGACCCGGCCAAAGCCCAGGCAGCCGCCGAGGCCGCGGCGAAAACCCGCGGGGTGTTCGTGTCGCAGTCCGACGAGGACGGCACCAAACGGATCTGGGTGCGGGCTGCGGCGGGTGCGGTGATCCGGTTCGACGCCACCATCGATGATCTGGCCCGGGCGTTGAAGGCGCTGGGTGACACGGACTCGCTGAACCAGCGCCGCGCGAAGGCGATCGACTGGATCGCCGACCCCGCTGCCGCGCACCAGTTGATCGAGGTCGCCCGCCACCTGGCCACCACCCAAGCCGCCGCAAACCCCACCGCGAGCGACGCCCACACCCCCACAGACACCCACACTCCCGCAGGCACCGCAGGCACCGCCGGTGCCGCCGGTGCCGCCGGTGCCGCCGGTGCCGCCGGTGCCGCCGCCGGGAACGACACCGGAGCCGACACCGGAGCCGACCCGGGAACTGACCCGGGAACTGACCCGGGAGCCGACCCGGGAACTGACCCGGGAGCCGACCCGGGGACTGCCCCGGGAGCCGCCCCGGCCGCGGAAGCCACGTCGCCGAGCGCGTCCAGTACGGGCGGCGCGTCGAGCACGGGCCATGTGCCCAGTGCGGGCGGCGTGGCCAGTGCGGGCGGTGTGGCCGGTACAGGCGCCGTCGCCGAGCCGTTCGATGAGGAACACGCCCGCCTCGAAGAGGCGTACCTGATGGACTCCCACGGCTGGGAACCCACGCCCACCGACACTCCCGGACAACCCCCGCTCGACGACGCCTTCGCCACCACCCAGCCCACACCCCAGGAGCCTGGCCGCTCCGACTGGGGCATCGATTGGGACGCCGACGACGACGC
>NZ_JBEZFT010000100.1:0-24265 GCF_040649595.1 Kribbella sp. NPDC048915
GCGGGGTGTGTCAACCCGCCCGCCCGCGAGCCACTGACCAGCACAAACAGAAGCCCGGACCCGAAATCGCCGTCAAGTGGCACGAGTCAGGTCAGATGACAGGTAGCACGGGTAATCCACCCGATGACTCGACGCGAGCCGATGCGGACGAGCGGCCACAGATGGTAGCGGTCGCAACAGGTCTGGTACATCCGACCAAGCTTGGCTGGATGTTCGAGCGCCCCTTCACCTTCAACCTAAACGGCACCCTCGATTGCGAGGTAGTAGTCCGACAAGGTCAGTTCAATGTGTTCATTCGGGGCGACAAGCCGGACGATCTGAGAACATCGCTGAATCAAGTCGAGGAAATCATTCAGGGATGTCTTGATTCTCTGGGGTTTTGGATGGCAACGCCCCTGCGGGCCGAAACACTCTCAATGGTTATAGATGGAAATCAGCTCATCCTAAAAGAAGGACGCTGGCCAGATCTGTTACCTGAAACCCAAGAGCCAGAATATAGAGTGTCCTCTGAACAGCTCGGCCCGTTCGTTGACGCGGCCATCTGCGAGCCCCTAGTCCGATTCGCACTGGCCGACGTACGCACCGCGATTGAATTTCCTGGTGAAACCGTATGGCTCTGTTATCGAGCAATCGAGAGCATTAGGCAGTGGTTCTTGCCCGAGGGAACATCGGATGTCGCGGCCGCTCGACGGCAATCATGGACGGATCTCAAAGAGACGCTTGATATCAAGGAAGAGGAGATACGAGAGCTGGAAAAGCTCGCGATCGCACGACGGCACGGGGCTAACACCTACGCCTCGGAGGAGGTACGTCTCAACGCTCTTCGGCTGGCTCGGCGCGTTATTGAGCGCTTCATAGCGCACCGTGCAACCGAGCTACTCAAGGATCAGTGAGTACCCCGAGTCGGTGGGGGTCGTGTCCCAGATGTCCCACTGTCCCAGAGTGCTCCTGACCTGCACGAACACCTGGGACAGCGCCCGTTGTCCGATGTCCCAGGTGTCCCACCGGGGAGTCGGCTGCTGCCAACTCAGCCCGGCTCCGACAGCCCCTATGTTCCAGCAGAAGAGCGGCTGAAACATGATGGTCATGGCGACCGCGAGAGGGTCTCAAAGTGGGTCTCATCCGCGATCGTCCAACACTGTCCGCGACAGTCCGCCGGGCAGGAACTCCACGCCTGAACGAGGGCACGCGACCACCACCGAATTTCAGATGACGGTCTTGGAAAGCGTGTTGGGGGCAACCCCTCACGAGTTCGAATCTCGTATCCTCCGCCACTCTCCAGAGTGAAGAAGCCGCAGGTCATCAGAGACGGTTTCGGGTCCTGGAGGACGGACAACAGCCGGGGCGGCCCCAGATCTGGGGCCGCCCCGGAGTCGTTCTGTCCAGTTCTGTCGCCCGGGGACGTGGGCCGCGGCGTCTGCTCGTTCGGTGTTCTGTCGATCTTGGGTCATAGCTGCGAGCCTGGTAGTCCAGAGGGACCTCCGAGCGCCGGGGAGGGGCGATGTCCGAGGAGACGATGGAGCGCGTGGTTCAGCAGGCTCTGACTCGCGACGGGATCAGTGATCGGGTGATCGCCGCGGGCCAGTTCAATCCCCGCGGCCAGACCGGCTCGCTGTTCGCCGGCGGTTTGGTGGGCGACAGCTTGGGCGAAATCGGCGGTTCGGTCGGTGAGGCCGTCGGTGATGTCGCGGGCGGGATCGGCGGCATGCGCGCGAACGCGGCCGCTCATGGAATGCCCGAGTTCATGCTGGTCGGAGTGACCGCCGACGGGGTGTACGGCTTCGAGGGCCGATCGCGCAGCAAGGAACCCGGCGCGATGGTCTTCAAGGTCTTGCGGGCAGGCCTGGAAGTGAAGGTCCACCAGCGAGTGAACGTCAGAGTGCTCGAATTGATCCATCCCGAGACCAACTCGCGGATCGAACTCGAGGGCAGCAGGCTGCCGCTCACCCATTCCAACGACGTGATCGAGGTACTTGCTCGCGGCGACACCGAGTAGACCGAGAGGGGCCGTGCGAGCCTCTGAACGGTCACCCCTTGACCTCAATATTGCTTGAGGTATCAGGGTGGCATGCATGGAGATTGACGCGCAGGGGCGAGACGTTGAGGTCGCAGCGATCATGGCGGTCGTCAAGACGGTCGAGCATGCGACGAACAACGAGTCGCCGGACGAGTTTCTGAGTGTGTTCCGGGACGACGCGATGTGGACGACCGGCGGGGGCCGCCGGTTCTTCGGGGTGGAGGCGATCGGGGCGTTCACCCGGCAGGTGCTGCCCGGTGGGATGGCCGGGATGACGCTCGAGTTCGAACTGGAACACATCGTGTTCATCCGGGAGGACGTCGCCGCGATCAAGCTGCGGCAGATCTATCGAGGCGCCGACGGCGTGGACGTCGGTACGCCGTTGTGGGTGCTGGCCAAGGAGGACGGGCGATGGCTGCTGACTGCCGCCCAGAACATGGGCGCACCCGACGACGAAGTGGACGCAGAGGCGGGAAACAGGCCGGTCTTCGGCACGAGTTGATGCGACACGGTGCGTGGTAATCCGGTTGCTTGGCGCGCGCACCTCGGGCTGACTAGGGGCATGGATCACGTGGTGGCCAGTAATCGGGTGGCTTGGGAACGGGCCTCTCAAAAGCACATCAGGGAGTACGACGAGCTCCTGGCGTCAGCACGAGATGCGGACACACAGCTCTTCCCACGGGAGCGAGAACTCCTTGCGCCGCTGCTGGCGGATAGGCCGGTTGTAGCGCACTTCCAGAGTGGCCACGGCCTTGACGACATCGCACTGGTGAAAGCTGGTGCCGCCCATGTCGTGGGTGTCGACTACAGCACGGTGGCTGTCGATGCGGCGCAGCGGCGGGCTGACGAGTTGGGTGTCGACTGCCGGTACATCGTCTCCGAGGTGCCCGGCGTACCGCTCGACGACGCGTCGGCGGACCTCGTGTACACCGGCAAGGGCGCGCTGATCTGGATGCGCGACATCGACGCCTGGGCGCGGGACGTGGCGCGGGTAGTACGGCCAGGTGGACACCTCTTTGTGTACGAGGCGCACCCGGCCGTACCGCTGTGGACGTGGGACGAGGACGAGCCGCGGATCCGGCCGGACCGGAGCTACTTCGCGCAGTCCCACATGAACGACACGTACCCGGCCAACGGCGCTCAGGAGTGGCAGTGGACGCTCGGTCAGATCGTCACTGCGATCAGCCAGGCCGGCCTGCAGTTGCAGGTGCTCGAGGAGTACGCCGAACCCTTCTGGCGGCCGCAGGACGACACGAACGCAGCAGCGTGGTCCGGCAGGCTCCCCAACTCCTACGCACTGCTGGCCCAGAAGCCCCTGTAGGTACAGAAGCCTCTATAGATAAGGCAGGAGCTCGGCCTCCTCCCGGTCGAGGTGGGCGTTGAGCTGAGCGATCAGCTCGTCGACCTGCGCCAGTACGTCCGGAGCACCGACCAGTCGCTTGAGTGCTTCCAGCAGTACGGCGATCTGGTCGTGCTGCGCCTGCAGTACGGCGACCACGTCCGCGAGTTCGGGATGCTGCTCGACCAGTGCGGGGAACAGCATCGTCGACTCGCCGGTGTGGTGGAAGTGCAGTCCCTGGCACACGGTCAGGCAGTTGATGCGGAGCTGGGCGCCCAGCGTGCCCGACGTGGCGACCTCGTGCCGGATCAACGCCAACTCGCGCCGGAAGGCCGTGTGGATGGTCCTCAGCGCCTCAGCGAAGGAACCGCCGGCATGGGGTGGCGGACCGGGCTGCTGGACGAGCGCCACGACCGGAATCGTCCGCGTCGTGCGTTGCTGGTACTCACCCCAGCCACGGTCGGCTTCGACCAGTCGGTCGAACACCTCGTCCCGCTCGGCGCCCCGCAGTACGACGGCTGTGGCCTGGTAGTCGAAGAGGCCCAGGTCGATGTGTACTTCGGGGTTCGCGACGAGGTTGTGATACCAGTCCGGGTGCTTCGGGCTGCCGCCCGCGGAGCCGACGACGAGGATGCGGTCGCCGTCCGGGTAGTACCCGAGCAGGACGGTACGCGGCGCGCCGGTCCGCGCGCCAGTGGTTGTCAGTAGCAACAACCGGGAGTTCTCGAAGGGGCCGCCGACCTTTCCGCGGTTGGCCCGGAACTCCTTGATCAGCTGTTCGGTGAAATCGTTCAGGATTCGCTTCTCTCTGTGATGTCAGGACAAATGGCATTTCGACAACACAGAGCAGCGGGCGGGGCCCGCGCGGCGCTCAGAACGCAGCCGGGGACCCGTCTCGTGAACGGCGCAAGGCCGACCCGGCAGTCACGTCGGCGATGCTACCCGGACGGACGGCCACGTCCAACAGACATCAGCCGGCCCGCACCGCGTCGTACACGTCCCGGACGAAATAGGCGTCGGCCAGCGCGTCGTGGATCGCGTACGACCGCTGATCGACACCGATCAGTGCCGTCATCTCCCCCACGTCGGCGGTCGGCGGCAGGTTCGTCCGGCCGAGCAACTGGCTGCCGTCGAGAGGTCCAGTTCGTCGATCCGGACGAACCGGTTGTACGGCGTCTCGCGGCCGTCGTCCTCGCGACGGATCACGGCCAGCTGCCAGATCCGGCGGCCGCCGGGGAGCCAGGGTTCGCGGACGCTGGTGGTTTCCAGATCGACGAAGAGAGTCGGCATCAAGACAGTCTGGTATCTACCGGCCGTCGTGTGCCAGGTGCGGTGCGTGAGGTAATTCGACGTGGATTCGGCGGCGGCGAGAAATTCTCACGAAATGCTGTAACGAGGCTCGGACTGCTCCGATTAAAGGGGTGAGCGACCCGGGAGGGGGGACTTGCCGGGAAGCTCCGGTGTTTCTTCGGGACCACCGCATGTGGGGGGCCTCGCAGGTGCTCACCCGGGGCGGGGTGAGCACCTGCTCGAGGATCTCGGGCAGGTCAGCCCTTGATGCCCACGTTCGCCATTCCTTCGACGAACCGCTTCTGCGCGAACACGAACAGCACGATCATCGGCAGCGTCGCGAGCGCCGTACCGGCCATCAGGTACGGCCACTGGATCTCCGCCGGGTTCTGGGAGAAGATCGCCAGCCCGAGCTGCAGCGGCCGCAGCTCGTCCGACGTGGTGATCATCAGCGGCCAGAGGAACCCGTTCCAGGCCGCCTCGATCTGGAACACCGCGATCGTGATCAGCGCCGGCTTGATCAGCGGCGTCATGATCCGCCAGAAGATGCCGAACTCGCCGAGCCCGTCGACCCGCGCGGCCTGCGCGAGCTGGTCCGGCAGCGTGACGTAGAACTGCCGCGCCAGGAATGTGAACAGCGGCGCCGCGCCGAGCGGGATGATCAGGCCCCACCACGAGTTCAGCCAGCCGATGCCGCCCTGGCCGATGATGTTGTTGCCACCGAACAGCGGGATCGACTTCACGATCAGAAACAGCGGCACCAGGATGATCTGGAACGGCACCAGCAGCAGCACGATGAAGTAGTTCAACAGCGCCTTGCCGCCGCGCAACGGCAGCTTCGCCAGCGCGTATCCGGCCGTCGTACAGACCGCCAGCGTGAACGCGGTTTCACCGACCGCGATGAACAGGCTGTTGCGGAAGTACCGCAGGAACGGCGCCGTCTGCATCGCCTCGACGAAGTTCCGCCACCGCAGCTCCGACGGCAGCCAGCTGAACTTCGCGATCTCCAGGTTGCTCTTGAACGCGGTCAGCAGCATCCACAGGAACGGCGTGATCATCAGGATCGCGCCGACCGTGAGGACGACGTACAGCAGGATCCGGCCGGGCCGGAGCGCGGACGGCCGGCTCGCGGCCGGCGCCGGCAGGGTTGCGCTAGTCATTGACATCCGCCTTCTGGAGCAGGCGCCCGACGCCGATGAACAGCGCGATCACGATCATCATGATCACGGTCTCGGCGGACGCGTAGCCGAGTTTCAGGTCCTGGAACGCGTTCTGGTAGATGTCCATCACCAGCACGCGGGTCTCCGAGCCGGGGCCGCCCTGCGTCATCACGTACACCAGGTCGAACACCTGGAAGGTACCGACGATCGACGTGATCAGGACGAAGAACTGAACCGGCCCGATGGCCGGCCAGGTCACGTTGACGAACCGCTGCCAGCGACCCGCACCGTCGAGCTGGGCCGACTCGACGAGGTCTCGCGAGACGCCCTGCAACGCGGCCAGATAGATGATGATCTTGGTCCCGAGGCCCTGCCAGATACCGACCACCATCAGCGACGGCAGCGCGGTGGCCGGGTCTGCCAGCCAGCGGTTCGGGGCGAACCCGAACAAGCTCAGGAAGCCGTTCGCGAGACCCGAGCCCGGGTTGTAGATCCACAGCCAGATGGTGGCGACCGCGACGGTCGCGGTGACGGTCGGGATGTAGTACGCCGTCCGGAAGAAGCCGAGGCCCTTGATCTTCTGGTTCAGGCCGATCGCGACCGCAAGCGAGATCGCCATCGAGATCGGGATCACCACGATTGCGTACAGCACCGTGTGCCACAGCGACGCCAGGAAGTCGACGTCGCGGAACAGGTCGGCGTAGTTGCCGAGACCGACCCAGGACCAGGTGTCACCGAAGCTGTAGTCGTTCAGGCTGAGCACCAGCACCGCGATCACCGGGATCACGATGAAGACGCCGGAGTGCAGCAGCGCGGGCGCGATCAGGGCCCAGCCGGCGCGGGCCTGACCGCGGATCAGCGCGCGGCTGTCCTTGGCCGGGGCAACCTTGCGCGGTGCGGTGACCGCGGGACGTTCCAGTGTTGTGCTCATCGTGACTGCCCTGCCAGGTTGTGCAGCACCTTCGCGGGATCCTTCTGACCGAGGACCGCCTGGGTGAGCTGGATGTCGAAGTTGCCACGCATTTCGAGCCAGTTGCCCGGTACTTCGTTCTCGTTGACCGCGTACTTCAGCCCGTCGGCGACGAACTGGCTCAGCGGGTTCGACTTCGCCTGCGGCGAGTTGCTCGCGTCCTGGTACGCCGGGATCTTCTTGTTCAGCTTGGCCAGCGCGTCCAGCGACGACTTCGTGGTCAGCGTCTGAATGAAGGTCCAGGCGGCGTCCTTGTGCCGCGCGCGCGATCCGATCGACGCCAGGTCACCGCCGACGTACTCGATCTCCTGGCCGCTGTCGAAGCGGAAGAACTCCAGGTCGTCGCAGTTCTTCTGACCGATGCCCTCGTCGGAGCAGTCGACACCACCGTTGACGATGCCCATCGCGGCCTCGCCGGTCAGCACCAGCGGCTGCTGCGCGGCGTTCGTCTGCCCGTACGGCTGCACGTTGTTGATCATCGACTTGATCCAGAGCAGCGTGTCGAGGCCCTTCTGGTTGTCGAAGTTCGGCTCGCCGTCGACGTACAGCGGCGTACCGGTCGAGGCCAGGAACGTGACGAAGGACTGCCGGAAGCCGGACGCCGACGCCAGGTCGAAGCCGCTGCGGGTGATGTTGCCGTCCTTGTCCCGCTTGGTCAGCTTCTCGGCGGCCACCTTGAGCTCGTCCAGCGACTTCGGCGGTTTGCTCGGGTCCAGCCCCGCCTCGACGAACGCGCTCTTGCGCAGCGCGACCGCGCGGGCGTCGGCGAGCAGCGGGTACGCGTACAGGTTCCCGTCGTACGACGCCGCCGGGATCAGCGCCTCGATGCTCTTGTCCTTGATCACCTCGGGCGTCACGCCGTACTTGCCGAGGTCCTCGAAGATCCGCTTCGACGCGAACGGCTGCACCCAGCCGACACCGGTCACCATCACGTCGTACGGGATACCGGCCGCGATCGACGTGGACATCTTTTCGTTCAGGTTCTTGTACGTCGCGAAGTCCGGCTCGACCTTCATCTTCGGATAGGTCTTGTGGAACTCGTCGACCACCTTCTGGAACTCCGCCTTGCCCTTCGCACTGGGCGGGTAGGACGGCAGCAGCACCCGCAGCGTCCCGGTCGCCTCGGCCGGTGGTACGCCGTCCGTACTCTTGTCGATCACCCCGCTGCCACAACCACTGACCACCACGCTGAGCGCAGTGGCCAGCAGGGTCAGTCCCACACCACGTCTCACAGGGGAACTCCTTCGCTGACAGGTTCAGCCGGGGCCCACGACCCCTAAGTGCAGCGAAAGTATGGGAAAGGGCTTTCCTCGTCAATACCTCAGCGCTCGAACGATCACAATCGATCACCAACGGAAACCGACCGATCATCCGCCCCTCCTCTGAGGGCTGTCGAACCCGCAGCGCAGGCTCCTTCGGCCCACTTTGTGCACGAGATCCGTACGGCGAGGCCGTTTTCTTGCGGATGTGGTGCACAAAGTGGGCTCGGCGAGGCTCGCGAGCTCGTCCTCGGCGTCACGCCGATCCGTGGGGTCCGCGAGCTCGGACGCGAGCCCGCGCAACCGCTCGAGCTCGGCGGACAGCGCCTGATCACGAAGCCGCGGAGCGCCCTCGAGCACGCGCCGGCCGCATCAAAGCCGTCGTACTGCATGTCCGCCTCCCGCTGGCCCGCCGAACACGCCCGCAGGCGGGTCGGACCATCGGCGGCGACTGGTTCGAGTCCACTTTGTGCATGGAATCCGTACGCCGCGGCCGTTTTCTTACGGATGTGGTGCACAAGGTGGGCTTGTGGTTGGCGTCGCGGATGGGCGATGGTCAGCGTTGGGTTTCGGGGCCTTGGCGTTGGGCTGCTGGAGTGGTGCCGGTGGGGCGGCGGGCGCCCTGGCGGTCCGGGCTCAGGCGTGCAGCCGATGACAGCGGCGGTCCTGAGAACCCTGCCCGGGCCGCTGCTGCGATGTCCGGTGGCAACTCCGGAGTCCCTTGGCCCGCCGGACCAGCCCGCCCCGACGAAGCCTGAGCCGCCGGCGATCCCGCAGTCGCCCGCGCCGCGTCACCACGCTGGGATTGTGCATCGCCGCGCTGAGGCTGGGCGGCCTGGCCTGGCTGGGGCTGCTGGCCTGGCTGGGGCTGCTGGCCTGGCTGCAGCTGCGGCCCACCACGCTGCGGCTGGGGCTGGGGGGCAACCTGGGCTTCGGCGGTTCGGGGTTGGGTGGTGCGGGTTTGTTCGGCGCCCTGGTCTCGTTGGACTTGTTGGCTGGGGGACGGCATTTGCCACTGTTTGCGCAGGTGGCTCATGGCCTTCGAGCCCTCGATGGCAGCCTGCCGGCCGACGGCGTAGCGGGTTTCGGCGCTGGCTGATTTCGGAAGGTTGTCGATCCGGCCGTATTCGGTGCGCATTGCCTCAGCGATCTGAGCGACCGCCTGGTCGCGTTGGTCTTCCGGGATCATCCCAGCCAGGCGGCTGTTGTCGTACATCGCCGCCGCGGCAACCATGAACTTCTGGTCGGCCGGCACGACGGCGAGCCGCCCGATGACCTCCTCGCGGGACATTCCCGACTTCTGTCCGACCGTGTCGGCCAGGCCCTCCACCGCGGGCGTGTACTCCGGGTAGACCATCCCGGACCGGACGTCCTTGATGCCCGGCGCGACCTGGTCGATGCCCAGGTCGTCGATGTAGTCGTTCAGCGCTTGATGCGAGTAGATCTCAGTGACGCCCTCTTCGAGCGCGCGTACCCCTGGTTGCCGACTGAACGCATGCTCTGCCTGCGCATGCTCGCGGCCTTCGGACGTGAGCATGTGGGTGTTCTCGTGCAGGACGACCCGCACCGCGTCCCGGTATCGGCGCAGGTCGGTGCGGTCCTGGTTGTGCACGCGGTTGTTGCGGAACATGTCCTGCAGCGGCTGGTCCACATGGCGCGGGTTGTAGGAGATCGTGTGATTCCAGTTCGCCGTACCGCCGGTCCTGCTCGATTCCGCGATCGGCGCCCCGAACCTCCCATTCCAGGACGAGTGGTGCGCGCCCGAGACGCGCACGGCCGCATTGGCCTGCTCACGCATCAGCTCGCGGAAGTTGGTGACCTTCATCGCGTATGGAGACGCAGAGCGTCAGCCAGCATGCGGAGCGTGTGTTCCATGGCGCCGATCGCGCTGTGTTCCTCCTCGGTGCCACTCTCGATGGCCATCAGCGCCTGGATGCCGGCCTCCGCGCGAGCCAGGCGTTCGGCGTCGGTCCCGTCCTGGCGAGAGGCTTCGGCGTAGACCTCCCGGGCCTGCATGATGATCGCCGAGGGAGGTTCCTCGGGGTCCCGCGCGGCGCTGGATTCCAGGCCGGTCAGTTCCAGCAGGGCGTCTTCGCGGTCGTCTTCGTCGCCGATCTGGGCGGCCAGGGTGTGGAGGCGGGCGAAGTCGGCGGCCAAGTCACGCCGGCCGCTGAGGAAGGCC
Organism: Kribbella sp. NPDC048915; assembly: GCF_040649595.1. Lineage (NCBI taxonomy): Bacteria > Bacillati > Actinomycetota > Actinomycetes > Propionibacteriales > Kribbellaceae > Kribbella > Kribbella sp. NPDC048915. Next base: position 10,218 of record NZ_JBEZFT010000100.1, read on the forward strand.
TCGTAGACCTTGCGGTACTCGACCTCGAACTCGGCGTACTCCATACGTCCTCCAGACTCCCGGGGCGGAGTACCGAATCTACCTGTCGGCCGCGCCACACGAGGTGCGGATGTTGAGGGTGGGGAGGAGGCTGAGGTGCTGGGTGGGGAGGCTCGGAGTCTGGAGTTTGCGGAGGAGGAGGTCGCAGGCGGTTTCGCCGAGCGCGCGCCGGGGCGGGCAGACGGCGGTGAGCGGGACGACGGCGAGGGCGGCGGTGACGTCGTTGTAGGCGATCACGGCGAGGTCCTCGGGGACGCGCAGGCCGAGCTCCATCGCGCGCTCGACCAGGCGGGCGCCGTGCTCGTCGGAATGCACCAGGACGGCGCGGCTGCCGAACGACTCGCACTCGGCGAGGAACGCGTCCAGCTGAGTGACCGCGCCGGGGTCGTCGCCGCGCATCGGCAGGTCGACCGGGGAGAGGAACACCTCGACGCCGAGCGCCTTCGCGGCCGACTCGATGCCGCGGCGCAGCCAGTACGCCGTGACCGTGGCCTGCAGGTTGATCGCGATCCGGCGATGCCCGAGCGCGACGAAGTGCCGCAGCGCGAGCATCGCGCCGTACGCGTGGTCGGTGCGGACGTGGTCGAACTCGCGGGCCACGTCGGGGAACCCGAACGAACGCTCCAACAGCACGGTCGGTACGTCGATGTCGTCGAGCCGGCGATCCAGCCGGTCGACGTCGCCGTCGCCGAGCGCGGTGCTGAGCAGCAGGCCCGCGACGCCGATGCCGAGCACCTTGTCGAGGCGTTCGCGCTCGGTGGTCGCGTCGTACCCGGAGACGCCCAGCACCAGGCGCGCGCCGTACTTGTCGGCCATCGCCTCGGCGCCGCGGATCACGTCGGAGTAGTACGCCGTCGCGCTCGGTACGACGATGCCGATCGTCAACCGGCTGCCGTGCGTGCCCTGATCGGCGGTCGCGGTACCGATCGCGCCGCCGTGCACGCGGCGTAGCAGTCCCAAGGAATCCAGTTCGGCCAGATCCCGGCGTACTGTGATCGCGGACACGCCGAGCTCCGCGACCAGATCCGCGACGCGGAGCCGGCCGTGCCTGCGCAGGCTCCGCAGGATCAGCTCGTGGCGCTCCTGTGCAAGCATGCAGTCCCCTGGTCTGTCCGTGATTGTTCGTGATCATACGATCAGGACCCGCCCGTACGGAACGAGGAGGCGATCGGTGCAGAACCCCGGCCGGACGAACACCGTGCTGTCCAAGCTCGCGGTCGTCGGCGACCTGCTGATGCTGCAACTGGTGTTCGTGGTGATCAGCCTGGGCATCCTGACGGTCTTCCCGGCCGCGTTCGCGCTGCAGCGGCTGGTGCCGGACGCGATCAGCCAGGAGAAGCCGAAGCTGCTGCGGCGGTTCTTCGGCGAGTTCGGGCGGGCCATGAAGCGGTACTGGCTGCCCGGGTTCGGGCTGTGGACCGGCGGGGTGCTGCTGGCGTTCGGCCTGTCGTTCTGGGCGTACGCCGAGGGACCGGTGCGGATCTTCGCGCTCGCGGTGCTCATTCCACTGACCGGAATGATCTTGGGGATCTACCTGAGCGGCCTGGCGATTCTGCCTGCGGCGCCGCAGGACGCCACCTTCAAGGAGCTGTTCCGGTCCGCCAACCTGTTCCTGCTGCGCCGGCCGCTCCCGGTGGCCGGCGGGGTCGTCGTACTGCTCACCTGGTTCGCACTGGCGTCACAGGTCCCCACGCTGCTGCTCGTGGGGTCCGGACTGGTCCCGGCACTCACCGCGTACGCGCTGTCGCGGCCACGTCGCGAAAGAACCTCGGAAGACGTGTCAATCTGAGCACTCCGGGTTCGACGTAGAGGTGTAAGGCCACTACGACGGACTGCAAGGAGAACCGGAATGTACGCGACGACCGACACCCTGGCGACTACGCCGGCCGCGCAGGGCGGCCGCTCGCGCTGGCTGGCGCTCTACACCCTCTGTGCGGGCATGTTGATGATCGTGCTCGACGTGACCGTGGTGAACGTGGCGCTGCCGGCCATCCAGGACGACCTGGGCTTCACGAGCTCCTCGCTCGCGTGGGTCGTGAACGCCTACCTGATCGCCTTCGGCGGCCTCCTGCTGCTGGCCGGGCGCCTCGGCGACCTTCTCGGCCGCAGGAACGTCTTCACCGCCGGACTGATCGTTTTCACCGCCGCCTCCATGCTGTGCGGTCTGGCCGGGTCGCAGGAGGTGCTTGTGATCGCCCGGTTCGTCCAGGGCGTCGGCGGGGCGCTGACCTCCGCGGTGATCCTGGGCATGATCGTGACGCTGTTCCCCGAGCCGCGTGAGCAGGCGAAGGCGATCGGCATGTACGCGTTCGTCGCGTCCGCCGGCGGATCGATCGGCCTGCTCACCGGCGGCCTCCTGACGCAGGCGATCAATTGGCACTGGATCTTCTTCATCAACCTTCCGATCGGCGTGCTGACTGTCGCACTGGCCGTCAAGCTGATCGAGAAGGACAAGGGACTGGGCATCGGCAAGGGCACCGACGTACCGGGCGCCGTGCTGATCACCGCGGCGCTGATGGTCGGCGTGTTCACGATCGTGAAGCCGGCCGCTGAGCTCGGCTGGACCGCTCCGCAAACGCTGGTCCTGACCGCGGCGACGCTGGTGCTGCTGGCCGGGTTCATCGCCCGTGAAGCGACCGCCGCCAACCCGCTGGTGCCCCTGCGGATCTTCCGCTCCCGCACGCTGACCGGCGCGAACCTGATCCAGGCGCTGTCCAGCTCCGGGATGTTCGGCATCTTCTTCCTCGGCTCGCTGTACCTGCAGCGTGTGCTCGGGTACGACGCTCTGGAGATCGGACTGGCGTTCCTGCCGACCACGCTGGTCATGGGGCTGCTGTCGGTGAAGTACTCCGAGAAGCTGGTGATGCGCTTCGGACCGCGCCGCCCGCTGATCGCCGGACTGTCGCTGATCGTGGTCGGACTGGCCTTGTTCACCCAGGCGCCGGTCAACGGCAACTATGTCGTCCACATCCTGCCCGTGCTGATGCTGCTCGGTCTGGGTGGCGGCGTCTGCTTCCCGGCGCTGATGGGTCTGTCGATGGCCGACGTGAAGCCCGAGGACGCCGGCCTGGCCTCCGGGCTGATCGGCACCACCGCCGAGGTCGGCGCCGCGCTCGGCCTGGCCGTCCTGGCCACGCTGTCCGCCACCCGCACCGCCGCGGTCGCGGACGCCAAGCCCGCCCTCGACGCCCTGACCGACGGCTACCACTTCTCGTTCGCGGTCGCCGCCGCCATCGTCGCGGCCGCCGTCGCGATCGCGGTCACCGTCATGCGGCCGGCGAAGGCCGAAGCGGTCGCCGCCGAGGACGACGTACTGCTCGAAGCTGCCTGATCCGTCCACCGAACTCCCCGCGGCGCACCCCGGCCGCGGGGAGTTCGCGCTGCTGGGAACGACCTGGCGCGAAGTTGTCCACAGGTGCCGGTGGGACGGGTTTCGGTGTGGGGGGTGGGATGGGGAAGGATATGGAGCCTGGCCGGGGCAGAATGCTCGGCGGTTGGTGGACGTAGAGGGGAACGGACAGTGGTGGTGCAGTCGATCGAGCAGCGGATCGCCGAGGAGCTGGGAGTCGGTGAGAACCAGGTACGGGCAGCGGTGGCGCTGCTCGACGAGGGCTCGACGGTCCCGTTCATCGCGCGGTACCGCAAAGAGGTCACCGGGGCGCTGGACGATGCTCAGCTCCGAACCCTCGAGGAACGCCTGAGGTATCTGCGGGAGCTCGAAGAGCGCCGGCAGACCGTGCTGGAGTCGATCGAGAGCCAGGGCAAGCTCGATGACGCGCTGAAGGCACAGATCCTGGCCGCGGACACCAAGTCCCGGCTCGAGGACATCTACCTGCCGTTCAAGCCGAAGCGCCGGACCAAGGCGATGATCGCCCGGGAGAACGGTCTCGAGCCGCTCGCCGACGGTCTGCTCTCCGACCCGACCGTCGAGCCGCTGGCCGCCGCGGCCGTGTTCGTCAACGCGGAGGTCCCGGATCCGCAGTCGGCGCTCGACGGCGCCCGGGCGATCCTGGTCGAGCGGTTCGCCGAGGACGCCGACCTGATCGGCGAGCTGCGCGAGCGGCTGTGGGAGCAGGGCCGGCTGGCCTCGACCGTGCGCGAGGGCAAGGAGACCGACGGCGCCAAGTTCTCGGACTACTTCGACTTCGACGAGCCGTTCACGAAGATGCCCTCGCACCGAATCCTGGCGCTGTTCCGCGGCGAGAAGGAGGACGTGCTGCAGTTGACCGTCGAGCCGCTGCCGGCGGGTGTCGAGGTCGACGGCCCGACCGAGTACGAGACCGCCATCGCCCGCAAGGCCGGCATCGAGAACCAGGGCCGCCCGGGCGACAAATGGCTGGTGGAGACGGTCCGCTGGGCCTGGCGGACGAAGATCCTGGTGCATCTCGGCATCGACCTGCGGATGCGGTTGCGGCAGATCGCCGAGGAGGAGGCGATCCGGGTGTTCGCGGCCAACCTGCGCGACCTGCTGCTGGCCGCTCCGGCCGGCGCCCGCGCCACGATGGGCCTCGACCCGGGCTTCCGGACCGGCGTGAAGGTGGCTGTCGTGGACGCCACCGGCAAGGTCGTCAACACCGGCGTCATCTACCCGCACGTCCCGCAGAACCAGTGGGACAAGTCGATCGCCACGCTGGCCGCGCTGGCGGCCGCGCACAACGTCGAGCTGATTGCCATCGGCAACGGCACGGCGTCGCGCGAGACCGACAAGCTGGCCGCCGAGCTGATCGCCAAGCACCCGGAGCTGAAGCTCACCAAGGCGGTCGTGTCCGAAGCGGGCGCGTCGGTGTACTCGGCGTCGGCGTTCGCCTCGCAGGAGCTGCCCGACATGGACGTCTCGCTGCGCGGCGCGGTCTCGATCGCGCGCCGCCTGCAGGACCCGCTGGCCGAGCTGGTGAAGATCGATCCGAAGTCGATCGGCGTCGGCCAGTACCAGCACGACCTCCCGGAGAACTCGCTGTCCCGCTCGCTCGACGCGGTCGTCGAGGACTGTGTGAACGCGGTCGGCGTCGACCTGAACACCGCGTCCGCGCCGCTTCTCACCCGGGTCTCCGGGATCACGCCCGGTCTCGCGGACAACATCGTCCAGCACCGCGACGTCAACGGACCGTTCACGTCGCGCACGGCGCTGAAGGAGGTACCGCGACTCGGCCCGAAGGCGTTCGAGCAGGCGGCCGGCTTCCTCCGGATTCCCGACGGCGACGACCCGCTCGACGCGTCCAGCGTGCACCCGGAGGCGTACCCCGTCGTACGGCGGATCCTCGACGCGACCGGTATCGAGCTGAAGTCGCTGATCGGATCACCCGAGCTGAAGCGGCTGAACGCGGCGGACTTCGTCGACGACATGTTCGGTCTGCCGACCGTGAACGACATCCTGGCCGAGCTGGAGAAGCCGGGCCGTGACCCGCGGCCGGCGTTCAAGACCGCGGTGTTCGCCGAGGGTGTGGACAAGATCGCGGACCTCAAGCCGGGGATGCGGCTGGAAGGTCAGGTCACCAACGTGGCCGCATTCGGTGCGTTCATCGACATCGGCGTGCACCAGGACGGGCTCGCGCACGTGTCCGCGCTGTCGAAGAACTTCGTGAAGGACCCGCGCGAGGTGGTCAAGCCGGGCGACATCGTGATGGTGAAGGTGCTCGAGGTCGACATCCCGCGGAACCGGATCTCGCTCACCCTGCGCCTCGACGACGAGGTCGGGTCCGGCGGCCGGCAGGCCGGCGGCCAGGGCGGTCGCGGCGCGCAGAACCGCGGACCCGGCGGCGGTCAAGGCCGTGGCCCGGGCGGCGGTCAAGGTCGCGGCCCAGGCGGCGGCCAGGGGCGTGGTCCGGCCGGTCAGAACAGCCGCAACGGCGGCAACAACAAGGGCCGGCAGGCCGACACTCCCATGGACGAGACCTCGCTCGCCGACGCGTTCCGCAAGGCCGGCTTCACCGTCCGCTGACCTGACGCCCGGGGTGCACGCTCGCGCCCCGGGCAATCATGCCCCGCGCACATCCCGCGTGCTGCAGCCCTAGCGCAGGTCGGCGAGGTGGCCGCCGGGGTCGCCGAGGTGGACGGCCGTTGCCTTCGGCGCATAACCCAGCCGCCGGTACACGCGATCGGCGCCGTCGTCACCAGGCGTCAGCCACGCGAGCGTCGCTCCGCCGAGCTCAAAGGCCTTCAAGGTCGCGTACGCCGTCGCGATGCCACCGAGCCCGCGCCGCCGGTGCGTGTGGATCGTCCCGACCCCGGCGACCTCTGTGACCTGATCCGCCACGGCCGTCCATGCAGCGGTCGCGGCCGGTACGTCGTCGGCGTACACGAGAACCGCACCGCCGTCGACTGGGTCCGGCTTGAACGCGATGTCCATGCCGTCCGATTCGAAGGCGTCCGCCGCTACGGCATTCGCCGCCTTCTGGTCGTCGTCCGAGGCGACCACTCGCACGGTCACATCGTCGGGCAGTTCGGGGACGAGCAGGCCGTCTTGCTCGACCACGAGCAGCGGCAGCCGAGACACCAACGTCATCCCGTTGGCCTCGAGCTCCTCGGCCAGGCCGGGGTTCGCCTCGTCGACGAGTTCGGCGCTCAGCCAGCGGTCCTCCGCGGCGAACGCCTGCCGGATCACGGCGAGCGCCGGCGCGACTTCCTCGGCCAGGAAGGCTTTCCCGGGCTCGGCCGCGACCATCGTCGACAGGTACCACGCGTCCTGATCGTGCAGCATCCCCACCAACGGCCCCGCGACGATCTGCCGCCGCGACCTCGCCAGACCGTCCACCTGTGACCGCGCGATCCGCGCCCCGATACCCATGCCGTGGACCCTACGGCCTCACGATCCACCCCGCGAACCAGTTATGCGACAGAGCGCTGGGGCTGCCGGCGACACTCAACCTCCTGGCGGCACTCAATCTCCTGGCGGCACTCGCCGTCCTCGCCGCGCCGCTGACCTTGACCGTCGTGCCGCGGCATCCGGCGAGCTTTACGCGGGGTTGAGGGCGTCGTACCGCGCGCGGGCCGCGGCGATCTCGGTCTGGTGGGTTTCGGTCCAGGTGACGAGGGACTGGACGGTGGCGTGCAGGGTGACGCCCAGCGGAGTGAGCTCGTAGTCGACGCGCGGCGGCACGACCGGGTGCACCGTCCGGCGGACCAGGCCGTCGCGTTCCAGTTGGCGCAGTGTCACGGTGAGCATCCGCTGACTGATGCCGTCGATCGTCTTCCGCAGTTCGGTGAACCGCATGCACCGGTTGTCCAGCAGCGCGATCACCAGCATCGACCACTTGTCGCCGATCCGGTCCAGGATCTGCCGGACCTCGCAGTCCTCGCGGTGGTCCCACTGGCACGCGTCGTCGGTGCAGTCGGAGTGCCTCGGTACCTCTGAAGTGCCTTCTTCCACAACTGCTCATGGTTCCGGATGATGAGGTCAGTTACAAGAGGTAACTGTGAATCGAAGGAGTCATTCGTGGCGTCAACCGTCGCCCAGGAGCGCCTGACCGGGCGCGCCTGGGCCGTTCTCTTCGTGCTCTGCGGCGCGATCTTCCTAGAGGGCATCGACATCTCGATGATGGGCGTCGCGCTGCCCTCCATCCGGGCCGAGCTCGGCCTGACCACCGGCGAACTGCAGTGGATCGGCAGCGGCTACGCGCTCAGCTACGGCGGGTTCGTCCTGCTCGGCGGCCGCGCCGCGGACCTGCTCGGGCGGCGCCGGATGTTCGTCGGCTGGCTGGCAGTGTTCCTGCTGTTCAGCGGCCTCGGCGGCTTCGCGACCGAGGGCTGGGTGCTGATCCTGGCCCGGTTCGTCACCGGCGTCGCCGCTGCGTTCATGACACCGGCCGGGCTGTCGATCATCACCACCACCTACCCCGAGGGCCCACAGCGCACCAAGGCCCTGCTCGTGTACGCCGGAACGGCGGCCGGCGGCTTCTCACTCGGAATGGTGACGGGCGGACTGCTCACGAGCATCGACTGGCGCTGGGTGTTCTTCGCGCCGGTGATCGTGGCGGCGGCGATCCTGGCCGCGGCGATCGTGCTGATCCCGCGCGACACCCCGAGCGTGGACCGTCGGGAGGGCGTCGACGTCTTCGGCGCGCTGACACTGACCGGTGCGATGTTGCTGCTCGTCGCCACGGTCGTCCGCGCACCCGACGTACCGTCCGTCCAAACGCTGCTCACCGGCGCCGGCGGACTCGTCCTCCTAGCGGCCTTCGTGCTGATCGAGCAGCGCGTAGCCGCACCTCTCGTCCGGCTCGGGCTGCTGCGGAGCGCGCCGCTGGTCCGCGCGAACGTCGGCGCAGTCCTGCTGGTCGGATCGTTCATCGGCTTCCAGTTCGTCGCGGTGCTGTATCTGCAGGAGTACCGGCAGTGGTCCGAGATCAAGACCGGGCTGGCGATGATGATCATGGGTATCGACGCCATCCTCGCGCCGACCCTCACGCCCCGGCTCGTGCAACGCTTCGGCAACGCGCGCGTCATCTTCGGCGGATTCGTGTTCGCCGCGTTCGGGTTCGCGGCCTTCCTGCCGTTGGGCGCGACCTTCGCCGCGATCCTGCCGTCCTTCGTGCTGATCGGGCTCGCCTTCGCGCTGGCGTACGGGCCGCTGACGATCGTGGCGACCGAGCAGGTCGCCGAACACGAGCAGGGGCTGGCGAGCGGCATTCTGACGACGTCGTTCCAGTTCGGGGCCGCGCTCGGGCTGGCTGTCGTCGCGGCGGTACTGACCGCGGTGGGTGACTACTCCGTCGAAGGGTTCCGCAACGGTCTGATGGTGCCGCTGGCAGGCGCCGTACTCGGCGTTGTGGTGAGCGGCGGGCATCGATCGGTGATCAGCCGGATGCACAGGGTTAGTAGGACGTCATAGCTATTAAAGGCTGGACTAGAACGCGCTGCCGATTCGTTATCCATAAATAGCGAGAGGCATTGTCGAAGAGCCCTTTCCGAGGGTGCCGACGGCGGGTCGCAGAGGGCGTTGACCTGCACGTTCGTAGGGATTCCCTACGCTGCGTTAGGCCTCTGTAAAGGTCCCTACGAAACTGTTCCGAAGGTGGCTGCGGATGAGGTGTTCTTTATCTCGACGCCGGACAAAGCCGTCCGGGGTAAGACCGAGACTGTCTGAGGAACCGCGATGACCGAGACGTTGGAAACCCCCGCAACGCACCGTCGGGTGCGGGTTTGGTTCGGCGCTCACACCATCGCGGATCACACCGCCCTGGCGGAGCAGGCAGAGCAGTACGAACAAGCCATGCGCCGGCGGTTCGCCTCCCTCCGGGTGACGAGCGAGCCGGTGCGGGTGGAAGCCGAGCGATGACCACCCGGCCGACGCTGCTCGGGTACGTGCGGGCCGACGCGCTGAGCTGCGCGGAGGAGCTGGCCGCGGCGACCGATTCCCTGATCGCCTTCGCCAGCGCCGAGGGATACACCCTCGGCACCGTCTACACCGAGCGCGATGCGGCCGAGTCCGCGGCGTTCCACGCACTGCTCAACGAGGTGAAGCGGTCCGACGTCCACGCGGTCGTCGTACCGACGATGAACCACCTGGGTTTCGGCGACCGCGCCGGCAGTACGACGGCGTTGCGGCAGCACCTCGAGTTCCACCAGGCCACGGTCTGGGCCGCGGACTCGAGATAACTCCACACAGGCAAGCGGAGCTGACGTCTTGACCCCTGCATCGGCGTCGGTTCCGCTCTCCACCTCCACAGCTGCACTGGGAATGCCCGGGCGGTAGTGGACCATCAAGGCCCCACCGGCTGCTACCGGTGGGGCCTTGGCGATGGTCGAGCCTGCTGCTGAGGACCCGGTCAGGCGACGATCGTGTAGCCGTAGCGCTGCAGCACCGAAGCGACCGCAGCGTCGAAGATCCCGGTCACCTCGAGCTTGAAGTGTTGTTGCACCTTGCGGATCACCCGCTGGAAGTGCAGATGCCACGGCACACCGGCGGGCGGCACCGTCTCCGCCTTCGTGATCGCGCCGACCCGCGGATGCGCCGCCCAGGCGATCACCCGGGCCCGATCCGCACCCCACTCACCGGTCATCGCGTCGTGCGTGCGCGCGTACTCCATCGCCGCCAGCGAGATCGTCGAGTCCGGTACCGGCTCTTTCGGCGGATGCGCCTGCTGGTACAGCTCCCACGTCATCCCGTAGTACCCGGGCGGCCCGTCGTCCTGGCCACGGTTCGCCAGCCCGTTGCGCTTGCGGCGGTACTCCGCGACCTGAACCGCCGCGCCGCGGGACAGGTCCTTGTCGCCGATCGCGATCGCGTGCACGTGGTACGGCCAGTTGCCCTGCGCCGGCGTCCGCAACCAGGCCGCGAATCCGACCTGCCGCATGGCCCGCACCACGGCGAGGCGTTGTGCCGCGCTCTTCGTCCGTACGTCGATGTCGACCGCGCCGCCGCCGTCGTGGGTACCGGCCGAGGCCGCCACACCGCCGGCGTTGTACGAACCCTGCAGGATCGCGAACTTCGACCGGTACAGCCGCTCGGCCGCCTCGACCATCGCCACGGTCCGCCGATTCAGCGTGCAGCCGCGCCAGGAAATCCTTGCCTCAGGCATCTTTCAGCCCGGTGGTACCGAGGATCAGGTCGGCGTCGTCGGCCGCACCGAGCGCCTCCAACACGTCCAGCACGTCCTCGGTCAGCTCGTCGTCGAACCCGTCCGGCATCGTCAGTTCCTCCCCCTGGGCCCCCGCGCACCGACCCCTGGTACGCGAAAATCGCCGACAGCCTAAGCGGCTGCCAGGTCAGCGACCACCGGCCGCAGGTTTGAGGAACGTGAAGTTTTCCGTCCGATACGCGTGCCGGAGTGTGTGCTGCGCCGCGATATGGGGTACCTCTAGGTGGTCCCGCGGTTCGGTCAGTGCCATTCGGGCATGGGTGGTGTTCACCGAGCCGCGAGTTCTCCCACTGAGGGGCGGGAGAACGACCGGCCCGGCGGGTGTGTCCCTCCCAGAACACACCCGCCCGGCTCCGGCCCCACTCCTCCCGACGACCGTCCGCCGACTGTCCGTCGGCCGCTCAGCCGAGACCTCCACTAGATGATCGATGCACGGCCCGAAGGTGTGCACGCTCGACAGTTCGTGTGGTGCGGAGCGGGTGTGTTCGGGTTGATTTACGCTCAGCCGCGACCCCTGGCACGGGACACGTCCTGTCGACCTGACACGCGCCACATGCCCGAACCTCCTCGGCTCCATCACTACGACCACCGAATCCAGACCAGGCCGTGCATCAATCATCTAGCCGGATGTTTCGCTGCTGCCGTCAAACAACTCGCCAGCAATCAAACAGCCCGCCAGTGCAGCCAACCCCAGCCCTCCGCCCGGGGTGCTTGGCGGGCGGAGGGCTGGGGTTGGGGGTTAGGTTGCTGGGGTGATTGAGGTTCCGGAAAGTTTCTTGCGGATGCCCCGGTGGTGGACCGAGGGGGCGGACTGGTTGCGCGAGCTGCCGGCCGCGGTAGATCGGCAGTGCGCCCGCTGGCAGCTGACCGTCGTGGGAGCGGTTGCACACGGATCGAACGCCGTCGTCGTACCGGTCGCACGCGGTGCCGAGGAATTCGTGCTGCGCATGTCACCGCCGGGAGCCGAAGTCGCGGAACAGGCCTGGGCACTGCGCTGGTGGGCCGGACGCGGGATGGTCGAGGTGTACGACGTGGACGTCGACGCCGGTGCGCTGTTGCTGGAGCGGTTGTCGACGCCGTTGGCGGATCGCCCGGTCGACGAGGCAGTCGCAGTACTCGGACGATTGATGCGGCGCCTCGCCGTACCGGGGCCGGATGACGCACCGTCGACCGCGGATCTCGTGAAAGAGCGGGCCGCCGGGATCGAGGCAGAGTGGGTCCGGCTGGGCCGGCCGTTTCCGGCCGGCGTTCTGCAGGCAGCCCTCGGCATCGCGCCGAGGCTGTCGGAGTCCAGCTCCACGCTCGCGGTGAACGGCGACTTCCACTCGGACCAGGTCCTCGCGGGCACGCGTGAGGAGTGGTTGACGGTCGATCCGGTCCTGTACCGCGGCGACATCGAGTTCGACCTCGCCCGCGTCCTGTGGACCCGCCTCGACGAGATGCCGGACATCGTCCGGTACTTCGACATCGCTGTCGGCGAAGCCGCACTGGACCGGGATCGTGCCCGCGACTGGGTGATCTGGCGGACCGTCGACTACTGGCTGTGGGGCCTGTCGGCCGGCCTCACCGAGGATCCGGTCCGCTGCGACCGGTTGTTCACCGCACTGTCGGGATGACGCGGTCGAAGCCTGTGCAGCGGACGGTCAGTGCGCCGGCGCGAAGTCGTGGAAGCCGATCAGCTTCTGGATCTTGTCGTCGGAGCTGAGGACGACGATGTCGGTGCCGCCCGCGACCGGCTCCTGGCCCTCGGCGCCCAGGTGCCAGCTCCAGCGCAGGTACCCGTGGTGCTCGTTGATGTCGCCGATCCGGGCGAACCGGAGTCCCGGGAACATCTGCTGCGTCGCGCCGATCAGCTTGTTCAGCTCGTCGTGACCGGCGGCGTCGAAGCTCGGGTCCTGGAATGTCGCGTCCGCGGTCCAGTGATCCGCGAGCAGCTCCGCCCGCCGGTCGGCGTCGGCGGCGTTCCACAGGGCGAAGTACTGGTCGGCGAGAGCGGTTGCGTTCATGGTGTTTCCTCCTCGGTTCGTGTTGACGACCAGAACCTTGCCGCCCGCCCCGGCGTACGGTCGATGACCTCACAGGTCATGGCTTTGTCGCCGGCGACCGCTACGGTCGGAGCATGGCAGTGACGATCGAGGAGACGTTCCAGCGCCCGGTGGGTGAGCTCCTGCGCGCGTGGCGGGAGCGCCGGCGACTCAGTCAGCTCGAGCTGGCGAACCGGGTCGAGGTGTCCACCCGGCATGTGAGTTTCGTCGAGACCGGTCGCTCGAAACCGAGCCGGGAGATGGTGCTGCGGCTCGCCGACCAGCTCGACGTCCCGCTGCGCGACCGCAACCAGCTGCTGCTGGCCGCCGGGTTCGCGCCGATCTACAGCGAGGCGTCGCTGCACTCGCCGTCGATGCTCGCGATCCGTACGACGCTGCGCCGCCTGCTGACGGCCCACGAACCGTACCCGGCGCTCGTCGTCGACCGCTGGTGGAACATCGTCGAGTCGAACGCCGGCGTCGCGCTGTTCACCGCCGACGTCGACGAGAAGTTGCTCCAGGCACCGATCAACGCGCTCCGGCTGACCCTGCACCCGGACGGGCTGGCGCGGCGGATCCGCAACATCGCCGAGGTCCGCGCGGCCGCGCTGGCCGGCCTGCAGCGCCAGGTCGCCGGCACCGCCGACCCCGAACTCCAGGACCTGTACGACGAGCTGCGCCGGTACGCCGCCGACGACAAGCCGGCACCACCCGCGCCGACCGAGGTCGTCGTACCGTTCGAGCTCACCCACGACGGGCACGAGCTCTCGTTGCTGACGACCATCGCGACCTTCGGTACGCCGCTCGACGTCACGGTGTCCGAGCTGATGATCGAGTCCTTCTACCCCGCCGACGAAGTCACCGCCGACTACCTGAGGTCCCGATGAAGGACGAACCGTCGCACGAGCTCGCCGACACGATCGAGCTGCACCTGGCGTACCTCGACTTCTACCGCGCGACCGTCGAGTCGAAGCTGGCCGGGCTCAGCGAGTCCGACCTGCGAGCGACCCGGCTGCCGTCGGGCTGGTCGCCGCTGGAGTTGCTCAAACACCTTGTGCACATGGAGCGCCGCTGGCTGCGCTGGGGATTCACCGCCGAACAGGTCGAGCACCCGTGGGGCGATTCCGGCGACGGTCCGGACGGTCGGTGGGAGGTCGGCGCGGACGAGACGCTCGAGGGATTGCTGGCCCAGCTGCAGGCTGGCGCGGAGTTCACCCGAAGCGTGGTGACCGGGGCCGACCCGGCGACGATCGCGCCGGCCGGTGGCCGTTTCGGGACCGACGACCGGCCGACGCTGAACTGGATCCTCTTCCACGTACTGCAGGAGTACGCGCGGCACGCGGGCCATCTGGACGTGGCCCGCGAGCTGATCGACGGTGCCACCGGCGAGTAGGACGGACGGGCCCAA
>NZ_JBEZFT010000101.1:0-24145 GCF_040649595.1 Kribbella sp. NPDC048915
CCACACGCCACCCACGCCACATGCCCGAGCGTCCCCGGCTCCATCACCACGACCACCGAATCCAGACCAGGCCGTGCATCAATCATCTAGGAGAGATTTCCGGGGTCAGCCGGGCAGGGTTGGCGTGAACCCGGCGAACCGCCGCGGTCGGCGTGAACCGTGTGGCCGGCGCGCCCGCGCTGTGCAACCGCGCGGTACGACCGCGCGCGTCCCCGCAGCCGAGGCCCCTTCAGCCCCGACCGGGACCGCGAACACCCATCCGGGACGTGCACCCCGCCCTCGGACAGTGCACCCCCTCCCTCGGACAGTGCACCCCCGCCCTCGGACAGTGCACCCCGTCGTGGGACCTTGCACACCGCACCCGGGGACCTCGGGGTTCCGGGTTTCCGGGTTTCCGCCCCACGGTGGGTTCACCCACGGTGTTGTGGGTTCCGCACCCTTCACACGGGTCAGGAACCCACAACACGATGGGTAAACCCACCGCGCGGGAACGCGCGCGGTCGTGCAGCGCGGTACAGCGTGGGCGCCGACTCGGTCACCCGAACCCGGACCACCCACGGATCGGTCACAAGAGCCGAGAACCGCTCGTGGTGGGTCGGCTGCGTCACGCGCCCAGGTACGGCACCGGCACACCCGCGTCACGCGCTCAGGTGCGGCGTCGGCACACTCGCGTCGTTCGCCACGGACATCGGTCGTGCCGTGGCTTGAACGACGGACACCGGTCGGCGGGTCAGGAGATGTCGGTGGCGAGCAGATCGTAGGTGCGGGTGTCCTCGTAGCCGCCGTCGCGCCGCGCGTTGGCCAGGCGTTCGGTGCCGACCAGGCTGAACCCGTTGACCTCGGCGACCCGCGCCGATGCGGTGTTCGTCTCCGCACACCGCACCACCAGCCGCCGGCGCCCCAGTCCGCCGTCCTCGATCGGCCGGAACGCGTGCGCGATCACCAGCCGCACCGCGGTCGACATTACCTTGTGGCCGCGGGCGTCCGGGTGCATCCAGTACCCGATCTCGCCGACCGTCTTGTCCCCCCGCCCGCTCAGCCGGAAGATGCTGACGTTGCCGAGCAGTTCGTCCGTGGCAGCGTCGGCGACCGCCCACGCCACTGCCTCACCGCTTGCCGCGGCGTCCGGCCGGCTCGCGATGAACGCCTCGGCATCCGCCATCGTGTACGGCGACGGCATGCCGCTCAGCCAGTGCTGGGTGCGCTCGTCGGCGCAGGCCTCCATCGCCCGCTGCGCATCCGAATTGCGCAACGGCCGCAGCCGGATCCCGCCGTCCTCGATCACCGGGACCGTCCACCACCGGCCGCGTGGCTCGAGGTCGTCGTCCCTGGTGACCGACGCGACCCACTCGTCCTTGCGGACGCCGCGTTGCCGCCCACCGCCCGGAATCGTCACCAGGTCGTGGAATCCGGCCTTCCACGCGACGCGCCGGCTCGCGTAGTTCCCGACGTACGCGCGCCAGATCACCCGCTCCCAGCCGAGCCCGTCGAACGCGTACCGCACCGCGAGCCGCAGCGCCCGCGTCATCACCCCGTGCCCGCGAACCTCCGGCGACACGGCGAATCCGACCTCGCCGACACCGCCTTCACCGTCGCGCAGGTCGATCGTGCCGGCGTACTGCCCGGCGTACTCGATCGCCCACGCCCACATCGTGTGCTCGCGCCAGCCGGCCGGGATCGCCTCGGTGAAGTAGTGCTCGGCGTGCTCGCGCAGGTACGGGACCGGGATGGTGGTCCACGCCTGCATCTCCGGGTCCTGGCACAGCCGGTACCCGGGCTCCACGTCGTCCGCCGTGTGCGCACGCAGGGTCACCACGCCGTCGGTCAGTACGGGGACGTCCTCGGGAAAACGCATGCTTCAGCGTGCCGCGCCGCCACCGCGCGGGCAACACATTTCCCTGACAGCGGCAGATTGCGCGACTAGGCTGTGGCCTGTGAACGCAGCCGGAACAGAACCGTCCCGCGGCCGCGGCGGCCAGCTCGCCGCCCAGCGGCAGGCCACGATCGTTGCCGAGGTCAACAGCCGGGGCGCGATCACGGTCGCCGAACTGGTCGATCGGTTCGGCGTCTCGGACATGACGATCCGGCGCGACCTGGACGCCCTGGACTCCAGCGGTCTGCTGCACAAGGTGCACGGCGGCGCCACCTCGGTCGGGCTGCGGAGCGCGCACGAGCCGGGCTTCGACGCCAAGCTGACCCAGGAATCCGCGGCGAAACAGGCGATCGCGGCCGAGGCGGCGACCCGCGTACAGCCCGACAGCGCGATCGGTATCGGCGCCGGTACGACGACGTACGCGCTGGCCCGCCAGCTGCTGCGCGTGGAAAACCTGACCGTCGTCACGAACTCGGCGCGGATCGCGGACGTGTTCCACGGCAACGGCCGCTCGGACCGCACCGTCGTGCTGATCGGCGGCATCCGGACGCCGTCCGACGCGCTGGTCGGCCCGATCGCGACCGCGGCGCTGGCCTCGCTGCACCTCGACCTGCTGTTCCTCGGTGCGCACGGTGTCGACGCCGAGCACGGCCTGAGCACGCCGAACCTGATGGAGGCCGAGACCAACCGGGCGTTCATCGCGGCCAGCCGCGAGGTGGTCGTGGTCGCGGACCACACCAAGTGGGGGACCGTCGGCCTGAGTACGTTCGCGACCTGGTCCGACCTGGACGTGATCGTCACCGACAACGGCCTGTCCACCGCCGCCCGCAAGGCCATGCGGGACACCGGCTGCGAACTGGTGATCGCCTCGTAGCGGTCAGCTCAGCAGCCGTCAGCTGACCCGGGACGCGCCCGCCGAGGGCGTTGCGGCGAGCGAGACCGGAGCGGTGAAGCCGTGCTCCGCGAAGGCCTTCTCGATCGCGGACAGGACGGCGTCCGCCGCGGCGGCCTCGACCAGCGCGATGATGCAGCCGCCGAACCCGCCACCGGTCATCCGCGCGCCGAGCGCACCTGCGGCCAGTGCGGTGTCGACCGCGATGTCCAGCTCCGGCACTGTGATCTCGAAGTCGTCCCGCAACGAGGCGTGCGACGCGGTGAACAGCGGCCCGACCTCGCGCAGCTTTCCGGCGCGCAGCAACGCGACCGCGTCCTCGACCCGGCGGATCTCGGTCACCACATGCCGCACCCGTCGCCGTACGACGTCGTCCTCCAGCCGGGCGAGCGCGTCGTCGAGGTCCTCGAGCGCGATCGACCGCAGCGCCGGTACGCCGAGCTCGGCCGCGGCCTGCTCACAGCTCTTCCGGCGGGCCGCGTACTCACCGTCGACGTGCCGGTGCGGGGCCTTCACATCGACGACCAGCAGCGTCAGGCCCTCGGCCGGTGGATCGAACGGGATCTGATCGGTCGCCATCGCTCGGATGTCGAAGTACAGCGCGTGGCCCGCGGTGCAGCACATCGACGCCATTTGGTCCATCAGCCCGACGGGCGCGCCGACGTACTGGTTCTCGGCCTTCTGGGCCAGGCGTGCGACCTCGGCCGGGTCGACCTCGATGTCGCACAACCCCAGCAGGGCCACGGATGTCGCGCACAGCAGCGCGGCGGACGAGGACAGGCCCGCGCCGGACGGCAGGTCGGACTCGATCAGCAGATTCGCGCCGCCGATCGCATAGCCGGACTCGCGCAGAATCCAGGCCGCGCCGGCCGGGTACGCCGCCCAGTCGCCGACCGAACCCGGGGCCAACTCGTCGATCGCGAACTCGACGATGCCCTGCTGCCCGGACGACGTGACCGCGATCCGGCCGTCGGCACGCCGGGACGCGGTGATCAGGATCCGGTTCGGCAGCGCGATCGGGAGCACCAGACCGTCGTTGT
The DNA here is from genome assembly GCF_040649595.1 of Kribbella sp. NPDC048915. Taxonomy (NCBI): domain Bacteria; kingdom Bacillati; phylum Actinomycetota; class Actinomycetes; order Propionibacteriales; family Kribbellaceae; genus Kribbella; species Kribbella sp. NPDC048915. The sequence goes on from NZ_JBEZFT010000101.1 coordinate 3,806, forward strand.
AGTCGGTGTGCTCACCGATCAGGTTGACCCGGCCGGGGGCCCGCCAGTTGCCGTCCGGCGCGGTACCGAAAACGTCCTGAAAGCTCACGAGCCAACCTTCCGCAGGGTCTCGGCCACGTCCTCGGGCCGGGTGTCGCTGATGAACGCTCCCATGCCGGACTCCGAGCCGGCCAGGTACTTGATCTTGTCCTTGGCCCGGCGGATCGACAACAGCTCCAGGTGCAGGTAGCCGAGTTCGCGGTCGATCCGGACCGGGGCCTGGTGCCAGGCCGCGATGTAGGGCAGCGGCTCGCCGTACAGGCCGTCCAGCCGGTTCAGGACGTCGAGGTACAGCTCGGCGAAGTCGTCGCGCTCGCCGATCGAGAGCTCGTCGATACCGCCGACCTGACGGTGCGGGTACAGGTGCACCTCGACCGGCCAGCGCGCGGCCTCCGGGACGAACGCGGTCCAGTTGCCGTTCTCCGCGACGACCCGGGTGCCGTCCTTGCGCTCGGCGGCCAGTACATCGGCGAACAGGTTGCTGCCGGCAACCTCCTGGTGGGCGCGGGCCTGCGCCATCAGGGTCCGCATCCGCGGTGGGACGAACGGGTAGGCGTAGATCTGCCCGTGCGGGTGGCTGAGCGTCACGCCGATCTCGCGGCCGCGGTTCTCGAACGGGAACACCAGTTCCACGTCGTCGCGGGCGCCGAGCTCGGCGGTCCGGTCGGCCCAGGCGTCGACGACCAGGCGGGCCTGGCCCTGGGACAGATCGGTGAAGGACTGGTTGTGGTCGCTGGTGAAGCAGACCACTTCGGTACGCCCCGGGCCGGCGAAGGACGGGAACCGGTTCTCGAAGACGGCCACGTTGTAGTCGTGGTCGGGGATCTCCGTCGGGTTGCCGGGCTTGCTCGCGCACAGCGGGCACTGGTCCGCGGGCGGCAGGTAGGTCCGGGTGTTGCGGTGGGTGGCGTAGGAGATCACGTCGCCGGTGAGCGGATCGGTGCGCAGCTCGATCTGCGGCTGCGGAGCCGGCAGTCCGCGGGTGTCCGCGAGCGGCACCCGGGCCGGGGCGTCGGCCGGATCGAAGTAGATCAGCTCGCGGCCGTCCGACAGCCTGGTGTCGGTCCGGCGTACGCCACGGGGTGTTTTCATCGTGTGACCCTCCCGGCCGTACGACGCGTCCGGCCAGGAACCATCGTAAACCAACAAAGTCGAACATGCATCGGTGGACCGCCCACCGGTAGAGTTGACAGATGGACGACCACGCCCAACGCCCGCCCTCTCGGCAGTCGACGAGAGGGCGCTAGGACAACCCACCCATGAACGACACCCTGCTCAACATCGTTCTGATTCTCGTCTTCGTGCTGATCGGCGGGGTCTTCGCTGCAGCCGAGATGGCGCTCGTCTCGCTTCGGGAAAGCCAACTCAAGTCGCTCGCCCAGCGCGGCAAACGCGGTGAGACGGTCGCCCGGGTGGCCGCCAATCCGAACCGGTTCCTGTCCGCCGTGCAGATCGGCGTGACGCTGATGGGCTTCCTGTCCGCCGCCTTCGGTGGCGCGACGCTCGCGGACAGCCTGTCCCCGCACCTGCAGGACCTCGGACTGCCCAAGTCGGTGTCCGACACAGTCGCGCTGGTGCTGATCACGGTGCTGATCTCGTACGTTTCGATCGTGCTCGGCGAGCTGGCCGCGAAGCGGCTGGCGCTGCAGCGGGCGGAGGGCTTCGCGCTCGCTCTCGGGCCGCTGGTCGACCGGATCGCCTCGGTCGCCCGGCCGGTGATCTGGCTGCTGTCGAAGTCGACCGACCTGGTCGTCCGCGCGCTCGGCGGCGACCCGAACGCGAACCGTGAGGTGATGTCCGACGAGGAGCTCCGCGACCTGGTCTCGGCCAGCGAGTCGCTGGGCGAGGAGGAACGCAAGATCGTCGACGACGTCTTCGAGGCGGGCAGCCGGCAGCTGCGCGAGTTGATGCTGCCGCGTACCGAGGTGGACTTCGTGGACGCGGAGATGCCGGCGTTCAAGGCGGTCAAGTTCGCCGCCGAGCGGCCGCACTCGCGGTACCCGGTGATGAACGGCTCGGCCGACGACATTGTCGGCTTCGTACACGTCCGGGACCTGTTCGATCCGGCCGTCGCGACCCGCTCGGTGCGGGTCGGCGACCTGGCGCGCGACGTGCTGATGCTGCCGGACACCGCGAAACTGCTGCCGACCCTGACCGAGATGCGCCGGCGCAGCACGCATCTCGCGATCGTGCTCGACGAGTACGGCGGTACGGCGGGCATCGTCACGCTCGAGGACCTGGTCGAGGAACTGATCGGCGACATCAAGGACGAGTACGACGAGGAGGCGGCCGAGACGACCCGCCTGCGCAGCGGCGACATCGAGGTCGACGGCCTGCTGAACCTCGACGACTTCGCCGACGCAACGGCGCTCGAGTTGCCCGACGGTCCGTACGAAACGGTCGGCGGGTTCCTCGCCGCCAGCCTCGGCAAGGTGCCCAACACCGGCGACGAAGTGTCCTTCGGGGCCCACACCCTGACCGTCACCGAAATGGACGGCCGCCGGGTGGCCCGGGTTCGCCTGCACCGGGTCAAGTCGGCCGAAGAGGATCAGCTCCCCGCGGAAACGCCGGCCCCCGCGGTCGACTGAGGTCGCCGCGGTCAACGCGGGGTGGGGCCGCCCGGAAACCCTGCCTGGCCGAGTTTTCCGGACTTTCCGGAGCCGGATTTTCCGGGATTTCCGGGCTTGGCCTTGCCCGGCGGTTGCTCGGCGGTTGCCGGACGAGGCTTGGCCTGGCGATTGGACTGTTGCTTGGACTGTTGCTTGGACTGTTGCTTGGACCGGGGATTGGAGGCGCGGGTCTGCTGGGTGGCCGGCTGGGTCGGCTTCGGTGGTGCGACCGTCCTGGCCGGTTCGGCGGGAGCAGGCGCCGGGCGCGGCGGTGGAGTGGTCTGTTGCGGAGCCTGGGCGGGGGCGAGGTTCTGCGGTGCGACCGGCGTACCGAAGTACTGGGTGCTGAGGACGGCGGCAGCCAGGGTGCCGGCGGCGGCGATCAGTGCGGCGACGGCCATCAGCAGGGCGCGGCGGTCGGCACGCCGCCGGGGTGCGGGTACCGCTGTCGGCGCGAACCAGGAATCGGCGAGATCGAAAGCGGCGATCTCGTCGGTGGTGGGTCGCTCGGCCGGCTCCTTCGCCAGCATCCGCCGGATCAGCGCAGCCACCGCCGGCGGAATCTCGTCCGGAACGTCCACGGTGGCGTGCACATGCTGCGCCAGGATCTCCGTCGGGCTCTCGCCCCGGAACGGCGGCCGACTCGTGAGCAGTTGGTACAGCACACACCCGAGCGCATAGACGTCGGAGGCCGGTGTCGCGGGCCGGCCCACCGCCCGCTCGGGTGCGAGGTACAGGCTGGTGCCGAGGATCGTGCCGGACGACGTGGTCTCGGGATCGATCGGCGACTGGGCGATCCCGAAATCGGCGATCTTCACCGTCCCGTCGACGTCGTCGATCAGCAGGTTGTCGGGTTTGATGTCGCGGTGCACGATGCCGTGGCGGTGCGCGGCCGACAGCCCGGCGGCCACCTGCCGGGCGATGTCGACCGCGCGGTCGACAGTGAGCGGTCCGTGCAGCGCGAGCTCGTGGGCGACGCTGCGGCCCTCCAACAGCTCCATGACCAGGTAGTACTCGCCGTTGGAGTGGCCGAAGTCGTACACCGACACCACGTGCCGGTCCCGTACCAGCGCGGCTGCCCGCGCCTCGCGCTGGAACCGTGCCGCGGCAAAAGGGTCACGCAGGTCCGCCCGCAGCAGCTTGACCGCTACCGGGCGTCCCAGGATCTCGTCGCATCCGCGATAGACCTCGCCCATCCCACCGTGGCCGAGGATCTCGGTCGTGCGATACCGCTCCGCAAGCAGCACGTCACCCCAGTACCCCCAAAGGCCGCTGACGATTCAGGCAAAGTGCTCCCGAATCCGTTCCAGGGCCGGTTCGGCCTGGCTGAGCACCGAGATATGGCTGAGCTCCGGGTGCAGCCGGAGCGTTGCGGAAGGCAACTGGCCGGCCAGCCACTGCGCGTGGGTGCACGGGATGATGCCGTCGGCGGTGCCGTGGTTCAGCAGCACCGGCGCGGTGACCGAGGCCGGGGTGCATCCCCACGGCGTGGTGTAGGAGCAGTCGTCGTCGATCAGCCCGTCGGGGCCGTGCGGCATGGCCGCGTTCCCGGCGACCGAGCCGAGCCAGCCCCAGGGCCCTTCGAACATGGCCAGATCGGAGGCGGTGAACTGGAAGTCGTACTCGGCGCCCGAGTTCTCGTGCCGCACCTTGGCCTCCCGGCCGGCCGCCGCGGCCTGCAGCGCGGCGCGGCTGGACGGGATCATACCGTCGTACCAGTCGAGACCGTGGGCGTCGTACGGCGCGATCGCGGCGAAGGTGGCGACCGCCGGCACCCGATCGCCGAGGACCGCGGCCGCGCCGAGCGCGAAGGTCCCGCCGCCCGAGTAACCCACTTGCGCGCACTCGCCCACGCCGAGCTCGTCCAGCAGCACTGTCAGGTCCTGCGCGACCGACGCCACCGTGCGATACGGCGCCGCGGTCGAGCCGCCGTACCCGGGGCGGTCGAACGAGATCCAGCGGATGCCGAGGCGGTCGCTCGCCTCGGACAGCGGTTGGGGCGGGGTGCCGAGGTTGGGGGTGCCGTGGTGCCACACGACCGCGACGCGGGAGTCGCCGCCGGTGTCGTAGGCGTGCAACACGCGGCCGTCGGGCAGGCGAACGTCGAACTCGGGCATGCCCGCCAGCCTAAGGTCGCCTCAGACTGTGGTGCCGAAAGTGCCGAAAGTGCCGAAAGTGCCGAAAGTGCCGAGAGTGCCGAACTGCCGAAATGTCGAGTGCGGCCGGGCGCTTCCGACCTCTGCTGCGAGAACCGGCAACTGCGACGAAAGGACTCCGGTCATGAAGTACCTGCTGCTGATCCACAGCAACCCCGTCACCTGGCGGCACCCGTCGTTCCTGCACACCGAGGAAGGCAAGGCGCTGCCGCGGAAGGCCCGGGACGCGCTGGTGGCGCAACTCGACAAACTGCTCGACGAGCTCGAGGCCAGCGGTGAGCTGATCAACGCCGTGCCGCTCGAGCCGCCGTCGAAGACCCGGGTGGTCCGGGTCCGCGAAGGCGTCCGGGCGACCACCGACGGCCCGTACTCCGAGGCGAAGGAACAACTCGCGGGCGTGTTCCTGATCGACGTCGCTTCGCAGGAGCGCGCCGAAGAGGTCGCCGCCACCATCCCGGAGGCGGAGTTCTACGCGGTCGAGGTCCGCCCGGCCTCGGTCTTCGACTGAGTCGAGACCAGGCGCTGATGGGTTTGGGCGGTGGCCAGGGCTGGATCGAGGGCTCCCAGAGCCAGCCACGTGGCGCCGCCCACGCCGTCCCGGGCGGTCAGCACCTCGCCGGCGAAGTGCCGGCGGATGAGTTGTCCTACTGGTGACGATTCACCGGCCACGCTGCCCGCGAGCACCATCGGGCCCTTGTCTGACGTTGTCTTCAAGCGGGCAGCGGTTTCCGTGAGCAACTCGGCTGCGCGTTTCACCAGGGTCCGCGCGGTCTCGTCGTCTTGTGCGTACGCCGTGATCACGACCGGCGCGAGTTCCGCCAGCAGGACGGGCGGGCGGCTGTTCACGGTCCGCACCAGGTCGTCGCGCAACGCGTCGTACCCCTCACGGTGCGCGGTGGCGTTGTTGTCGCGATCGGGCAGGATCGCTTGCACGACGGCCTGTCCGAGCAGGCCGAGCGGCTCGCGCAGATCCAGCGCCTGCAACACACTGCGGACCGCTTCGCGGCCGAGCCAGAAGCCGGAGCCGTCGTCGCCGAGCAGCCAGCCGTGGCCGCCCGCGGTACGCACGAGCTGGTGGTTGCGCACCAGGCCGGCGTTGCTTCCGGTGCCCGCGATCAGCACGGTGCCGTCCGGTTCCGGCGTACCGGAAGCGAATGCGACCTCGAGATCGCCGATGTAGCCGGGGGCAACGGTCAGTCCGGCGCCGGTCCAGGCGGCCTCGAACTGTGCCGCCACGTCCGGTCGCGCGAGCGCGACGCCGCCCGCCATCCCGACGACCGCGGCCTTGACCTCCGTCGGGTCGAGACCGGTCAGCGCGGCGTGCAACGCCTGAGCGAAGTTGGCGGCCGCGCTGGCGGGGTGGCTGGTCGGGTTCCCGCCCGCCGCGGCACCCCTGCCGACGACGGTGCCGCTTGAGTCGGCGACGATGATTCGGGTGGAGGTGCCGCCGAGGTCACCGCCCAGGACCAGTGGTCCCGCAGGTCTGCGAACCACCTGCGCCGCAGGTGTGCTGTCAGCGTCCGGAAGCGGGCGGTCGACCGACATACGCGATGCTCCAAACTGCTCGGAAGAGCCTATAAAAAAGCACAATGAAACAAGGTTACGCAACGGTCCCGATCTGAGGTGATCACCCGGATGAGCCTTGACTTTAGCTGCGAGTTGAGAAAAGTTCTGTCCAGCAAACCGCAAACTTGCGCATTTGTCGGCACTTGGAGTGTCGCTGTATGCAGGATGAACGAGGGGTGGGCCGGCTGATGGCCAGCGAACACACGGGGGAGAACGACGACTTGGGCGGCGTCAGCGCGCAGGCTTATGTTCAAACCCTGATGCCGATCCTCGCAGCGGTCACCACCCAGATCGACGGCCCGATTCAGCGGGCCGCCGACCTGATGACGGAGTCCCTGCGCGCGAACGGCGTCATCCAGGCCTTCGGCTCCGGCCACTCCGAGGCGCTCGCGATGGAGATCGCCGGCCGCGCCGGCGGGCTGATCGCGACCAACCGGATCGCGTTGCGCGACCTGGTCCTGCTCGGCGGCGAGCCGCGCGAGCTGCTGCGCAGCGCCGAGCTCGAGCGCGACCCGCAGTACTCCCGGAAGCTCTACGAGCTGTCCGCGGCCCGCGCGGGCGACCTGTTCGTGATCGCGTCGAACTCCGGCGTGAACGGCTCGATCGTCGAGCTCGCCAGTGTGGTCAAGGAGAAGGGCCACCCGCTGATCGCGATCACGTCGCTGCAGCACACCGGCGGGATGGAGTCGCGGCACCCGTCGGGCAAGAAACTGATCGACTTCGCCGACGTGGTCCTCGACAACCACGCGCCGTACGGCGACTCCGTCCTCGACCTGCCCGGCGGCGCCGGCAAGGTCTGCGCGGTGTCGTCCATCACCGCTGCGCTGATCGCGCAGATGCTGGTCGCGGAAGTGCTCCGCCGGATGACCGATGCCGGCGAGACGCCGCCCGTCTACCTGTCGGCGAACATCCCCGGCGGGGACGAGCACAACCACGCTCTCGAAGCACAGTACGCCGGCCGGATCCGGCGTACGGCCTGAATCATCACTCGGAAGGCGGCATCATGACCACTCCCAACAACTTCTCGCGGCGGCTGTTCCTGCAGCGAGCAGCGGTCGGCACCCTGCTGGCGACCGGCGGCAGCACGTTGCTGGCCGCCTGCGCCGGCAGCGGTAGCGACGACAGCGGGTCCGGCGGTGGCGACGCCGAGAAGACGTCGGACAACCCGTTCGGCATGGCGGCGAACTCGACCGTCGAAGCGGTCATCTTCAACGGCGGCTACGGGTACGACTACGTGCAGTTCGCGGCCGACATCATGCAGAAGAAGCAGTCGGGCACGACGGTCAAGGTGTCGCCTTCCACCCAGATCGCGCAGCAGTTGCAGCCGCGCTTCGTCGGCGGCAACCCGCCGGACCTGATCGACAACTCCGGCGCGAACCAGATCGGCTTCAACACGATCCTGGACAGCCTGGCGACCCTCGACGACGTCTTCGAGGCGAACAACTACGAGGGCACGAAGATCGCCGACACGCTGTACCCGGGCGTCAAGAACCCGGGTACGTACGACGGCAAGTTCGTCGCGATGAACTACGTGCTCACGCTGTACGGCCTGTGGTACTCCGACAGCCTGTTCCAGGAGAACGGCTGGGAGCCGCCGAAGACGTACGACGCGCTGCTCGACCTCGGCGCCAAGGCGAAGGCGAAGAACAAGTACCTGTTCGTCTGGGGCAAGGAAGCCGCCACGTACTACCACACGATGGCCGTCGACTCGGCGATCAAGGAGGGTGGCGACGAGGTCCGGCTGGCGCTGGAGAACCTCAAGGAGAACTGCTGGTCGATGCCGCAGATCCAGAGCGTCTTCAAGGCCCTGGAGACGATGGTCAAGAACGGGTACTTCGTGCCCGGCGGCGCCGGTACCCAGTTCACCGCCGCGCAGGCGAAGTGGAGCAACGACCAGCAGGCCATCCTCTACCCCTCGGGCTCGTGGATCGAGAACGAGATGAAGAAGGCCACCAAGGCCGGCTTCAACATGAAGGGCATCCCGGAGCCGACCGTCACCGACAGCCCGAAGCTGCCGTACGAGTCGCTGCGCAGCGCGGCCGGTGAGCCGTTCATCGTGCCGGCCAAGGGCAAGAACGTTGCGGGCGGCAAGGAACTGATGCGGGCGATGCTGTCCAAGGAAGCGGCGACCAACTTCGCGAAGACCCGGCTGGCGCCGACCATCGTCAAGGGCCTGGTCCCGCCGGACGGCTTCGGTTCGACCGCGCTGCAGTCGCAGACCGCGATGCTGGACGCCGCCGGCGAGAACATCTTCGACTACAAGTTCGTCACGCTGTACGGCATGAACACCGACAACCTGGTGGTCTGGAACTCGTTCCTGTCCGGCCAGCTGGACGCGGCGGGTCTCACCAAGGGGCTGCAGCAGATCACCGACAAGGTCCGCAACGACAGCTCGGTCAAGAAGATTCCGGTCAACGAGTGACCAGCACGCCTGAGGCCGTGCCGGGCGGCGGACCCCAGCGGTCCGTCACCCGGCGCCGCCGGCCGTTGACCTTCGACCGCGCCAGTTTCATGGTCGTGTTCCTCGGTCTGCCGTTGGCGGTCTTCCTGATCTTCGTGGTGTCGCCGTTCGTCCAGGCGCTGTGGTACTCGCTGACCGACTGGTCCGGGTTCAGCCCGGGGCAGAACTTCGTCGGCCTGGACAACTACGTCCGGCTGTTCCACGACGACATCTTCCTGAAGGCCGTGCGCAACAACGTCCTGCTCGCGATCGTCGTGCCGATCACGACCATCGTGCTGGCGCTCACGCTGGCCACGCTGGTGACGGTCGGCGGCTCGGGCATCGGGACGGTTCGTGGTCTGAAGTACTCCGGGTTCTACCGGATCGTGTCGTTCTTCCCGTACGTGATCCCGGCGATCGTGATCGGCCTGATCTGGGCGCAGGTGTTCACCCCGGGCTCCGGCGTCCTGGACGCCGTACTGGCCAAGATCGGGCTCGAGCAGTTCGAGAACTTCGCCTGGCTCGGGGACGCCCGCACCGCCATGCCGGCCTCGATGTTCGTGATGGTCTGGGGCTTCGTCGGTTTCTACATGGTGCTGTTCATCGCCGCCATCCGGGGCATCGACCCGGAGGTGTTCGAGGCAGCCCGGATCGACGGCGCCGGGCGGTTCCGGACGGCGATCTCGATCACGGTGCCGCTGATCCGCGACAACGTGCAGACGGCGTACATCTATCTGGGCATCGCCGCCCTCGACGCGTTCGTCTACATGCAGGCGCTGAACCCCGGCGGCGGACCGCAGAACTCGACGCTGGTGATGCCGCAGCAGCTGTTCACCACCGCATTCACCAAGGGACAGTTCGGTTACTCGACGGCGATGGGCGTCGTGCTGGCCGCGGTGACGATGCTGTTCGCGCTCCTGGTGTTCACGGTGAACGCCTTGACCGGTGGGCGGGACACGAAAGTGAAGGTACGCCGATGACTACCACTGCCGCCGACGCGACCGACCGGTCCGGCCAGGTCGCCGGTTCGCGCGCGCCCGCCCACGGGCCGCGGGAGGGCAAGGGAGTGGCGGCGACCGCCCACTTCGCGCTGATCCTGTGGTCGTTGCTGGTGGTGCTGCCGCTGCTGTGGACGCTGCTGTCGTCGTTCAAGTCGACGCAGGAGGTTCTCGGCAACCCGCTGTCGCTGCCCGGCAAGCTCCGCCTCGAGAACTACGCGAACGCGTGGACCACAGCCGGCATCGGCCGGTACTTCTTCAACACCGTGATCGTCGTCGGCTCCGCCCTGGTGCTGGTGATGATTCTCGGGGCGATGTGCGCCTACGTGCTGGCGCGGTTCACGTTCCCGGGCAACCGGCTGATCTACTACTCGATGCTGGCCGGTCTGACCTTCCCGGTGTTCCTGGCGATCGTGCCGCTGTTCTTCGTGCTGAAGAACTTCGGTCTGCTGAACACCTTGCCAGGGTTGATCGTCACCTACGTTGCGTTCGCGCTGCCGTTCACCGTGTTCTTCCTGCACAGCTTCTTCAAGGCGCTGCCGCACGAGGTGTACGAGGCGGCGCAGATCGACGGCGCGGGTGAGTGGCGGACGTTCTTCCAGGTGATGTTGCCGATGGCCCGCCCCGGGATGGCGTCGGTGGCGATCTTCAACTTCCTCGGGCTGTGGAACCAGTTCCTGCTGCCGGTCGCGCTGAACACCGACTCGAAGAACTACGTGCTTTCCCAAGGCATGGCGTCGTTCGCGTCGCAGGCCGGGTACGCGGTCGACTTCGGTGCGCTGTTCGCGGCCGTGGTCATCACCGTGGCGCCGGTGCTGGTGGTCTACATCATCTTCCAGCGGCAGCTGCAGGTGTCGGTGACCGCCGGCGGCGTCAAGTAGCCACCTCGACGTACTAGCCTGCCGGAGTGCTGAAACGGCGGACGTTACTGCAGGCGGCGGTGGCCGGTGCGGTCCTGAGCGGATGCTCCGAGACCCCGGCCGCCCCGCCTGTGTCGAAGGACAATCCGTTCACCGTGGACTCCGCGGCCCCGGTCGACGTGGTGATCGGTGCGGAGTACGGCGGTTTCGCGGCGGCGGCGTACCGGAAGAAGTACCCCGGCGCCGCCGTCAGGCCGCAGCTGACACCGCAGCTGTCCGAACAGTTGCTGCCTCGTTTCGCCGCGGGTAACCCGCCCGATGTCGTGCACAGCGTCGGCGACGACAAGCTGCAGCTCGGCCGGCTGATCAAGGAGAACCAGCTCTCCGACCTGCAGCAGTTGCTGGACGCACCGTCCTGGGACAACCCGGAGCTGACGGTCAAGGACCACCTGCTGCCCGAGCTGCTCGAGTTCGGCCGGTACGACGGGACACAGCGCAGCATCAACTACATCGCGAGCGTCTACGGCATCTGGTACTCGGCGAGCCTGTTCCAGCGCAACGGCTGGGAGGTACCGCGCACCTGGCCGGATCTGCTGACACTCGGCGCCGACATGAAGGCCGCCAAACTCGGGCCGTTCGTCTACGCCGGCACACATCCGTACTACCTGCTGGAGCTCGTCCTGACGCTGGCCGCCAAGACCGGCGGTCCGGACGTGGTGAAGCGGATCGACAACCTCGAGGACGGCGCCTGGCAGGACGAGAGCGTCACCCGCGCGATCACCGCGGTCGGTGAACTGGCGAAGCGCGGGCTGCTCGCGCCCGGTACGGCGACGTACGACCACATCGGGTCGCAGAAGCGGCTGCTCGCGTCCAAGGCCGGCATGCTCCCGTGCGGCAACTGGCTCGAGAACGAGATGAAGGGCCTGGTCCCCGCGGACTTCGCGTTGACGATGTTCGCCGTACCGGCCCTGGACAGCTCGCCCGCACTCCCCAGCGGAGTCCACGTCGGGGCGACGGCGCCGTTCCTGGTGCCGGAGAAGGCGCGGAACAAGGCCGGTGGCCTGGAGTACCTGCGGGCGCTGCTGTCGGCGGACGTCGCGGCACAGGTCACATCCGAGTCGAGCCAGCTGACCATTGTCCGCGGTGCGGCCGACGGCCTCGAGACGAGTACGGCGCTCCGCTCGGCCCGCGACCTGCTGACCGCGGCCGGTGACCAGCTGATCATCTGGTACTTCGACGACTGGTACCCGGAATTCGCTGATGCCGCGGCCACGACGACGGGCCAATTCATGGCCGGCGGTCTGTCCCAGTCCGAATGGACCGCGCGCATCCAGGGTGCTGCTGACCAGCTGAAACAGGACTCCGGGGTGACCAAGTACCACCGGGACTGAGCCGCAAAATTCCCGTCGCGCAGCGCGCGCTTCCGCCGTACGCTCGGAGGAGGGGAGTGACGGTGATGGCGTGGCTTGCGGTAGTGGTTCTGTTCCTGACGCTGTGCGTGCTGCTGAGCCTGCTGCTGCCGAAGCCGCCGCCCTCGCGGTGGCGGCGTCGGCTCCAGCGGCGGACTGATCGGCTGGTGCGGCGGCTGCGGCCGCGCGCGCAGCCGGAGCCCGATCCCTTCGACACACTGAGGTTGCAGACCCGGCTGGGGCACCTGTCGAGCAAGATCCGGCGGATCGAGTCCACACCTCACGTCTACGCGCGGGCGCACAAGCTGATGGCGCTCGAGGCGGCGTACGACGATCTGCTCGACGAGGCGTGCCGCCTGGCCGGGTGCCCGGATCCCGGCGAGCAGCAGCGGTCCGAGGCGAAGCGCTGGCAGGAGGAGCAGGAACTGGCCGCCCGTGGCTGGTCCTGGTAACACAGAGCGACCTCATAGCCCCCGAAATATGACTGACAGCCCTCCCGGGTGCGGAGTGCTTCCGGGACGCTGGCAGAATCGGAGGCATGTCCCATGCTGCGTCTGACCCCTCCGCAGCCGGTTCCCAGCGACGCCCCCGCGTGCTCTCCGGGATCCAGCCGACGGCGGACTCCTTCCACTTCGGCAACTACCTCGGTGCGTTGCGGCAGTGGGTGGCCCTGCAGGACGACCACGACGCGTTCTACTGCGTCGTCGACCTGCATGCGATCACCGTCGAGTACGACCCGAAAGCCCTCCGCGAGCGCACCCGCCGGTCCGCGGCCCAGCTGCTGGCCGCCGGCATCGACCCGGAGCGGTCCACCCTGTTCGTCCAGTCGCACGTGCCCGAGCACGCCCAGCTGGGGTGGGTGCTCGGCTGCCTGACCGGGTTCGGCGAGGCCAGCCGGATGACGCAGTTCAAGGACAAGTCCGCGAAGGGCGGCGCCGACCGCGCCACCGTCGGCCTGTTCACGTACCCGATCCTGCAGGCCGCGGACATCCTGATCTACCAGGCCGACCGGGTTCCGGTCGGTGAGGACCAGCGTCAGCACCTGGAGCTGACCCGCGACCTCGCGCAGCGCTTCAACCACCGCTTCGGCAAGACCTTCCGGCTGCCCGAGCCGTACATCGTCAAGGAGACCGCGAAGATCGCCGACCTGCAGGAACCGGCGGCGAAGATGAGCAAGTCGTCGTCCTCGCCGGCCGGCATCATCGACCTGCTGGACGACCCGAAGGTGAGCGCGAAGAAGATCCGGTCCGCGGTCACCGACTCCGGCCGGGACGTGATCTTCGACCAGGAGAACAAGCCCGGCGTGGCGAACCTGCTGACCATCTACTCCGCGCTCACCGGCAAGAAGATCTCCGAGCTCGAGGACGAGTACGCCGGCCGCGGGTATGGCGACTTCAAGAAGGACCTGGCCGAGGTCGTGGTCGAGTTCGTCACCCCGTTCCGGGAGAAGACGATGACCTACCTGGACGACAAGGCGCAGCTGGACGCGATCCTGGCCGTCGGCGCCGAGCGGGCCCGGGCGGTCACCGAGCCGACGTTGGCGCGGGTGTACGACCGGCTCGGGTTCGTCCCCGGCCCGCCCCAGGGCCGGTAGGCCGCCGGTGACCACGATCGGTGTGGCGATTCCGATCGCCGAGCCGTACGGGACCGAGCTGCAGAAGTTCCGGGCCGACTTCGGTGACCCGATGGCCGCTTCGATCCCGACGCACGTGACGCTGCTGCCGCCGACCGAGATCGAGCCGAACGACCTGCCGGGGATCGACGAGCACCTGCTCGCGGTGGCGGCCCGGTTCCCGCGGTTCCGGATCCGGTTGCGCGGTACGGCGACGTTCCGGCCGATCTCGCCGGTGGTGTTCGTACCGCTCGCGGAGGGCATCTCGTCGTGCGAGGTGCTGCAGTCGCAGGTCCGCTCCGGCCCGCTGAACGTCGCCCTGAAGTTCCCGTACCACCCGCACGTCACGGTCGCGCACGACCTCGAGAAAGACGCCCTCGACCGTGCGTACGACACGCTGGCGGAGTACGACTGCGCCTTCGACGTCGACCACTTCAGCCGTTACGAACACGGCACCGACGGCGTGTGGCGGCCGCAGCGCTTCTTCCCGCTGGCAGGCTGAGTCTCCGTCCTCGGGGTACAGGAGATTCATGAGCGGTATCAAGCGCATCTGGCAGCGGTTCACCAAGTCGCAGCTCTGGCGGGCCTGGCAGCGCTACGGCGACCGGCGCGGTAACCGGCTGGCCGGAGCGACGACTTTCTTCGGGTTTCTCTCCCTTTTTCCGCTGATCGTGCTGGCCGCGGCGGTGGTCGGATCGCTGCTCGGCGACGACGCGATCGACAAGCTCAAGGAGGCGCTGCAGAAGAACCTGCCGGGGATCGGCGACAAGATCGACATCGACGGGCTGATCGCGCACGCCGGCACGATCGGACTGGTCTCCGCCGTGACGCTGCTGTTCACCGGCCTCGGCTGGATCGACTCGCTGCGCGCCTCGATCCGGTCCATGCACGAGCTCGACGACGAGCCGGGCAACGCGATCAAGCTGAAGGTGGTCGACCTCGGCGCACTGATCGGCCTCGGGCTGATCGGGATGATCGCCACCGCGGCCTCGTCGGTGCTGAGTGGCCTGTCGCGGCGGATCGTCGAATGGGTCGGCATCGACGGCACCTGGATGGCGAAGTGGGGCCTCACCGCGGTCGGTATCGTGCTCGGGATCGCGGCCGGCGCCGCGATGTTCCTGTACCTGCAAACCGCGCTGCCGCGGATCGTCCTGCCTCGCCGGGTGGCGCTGATCGCGGCCGTTGCCGGCGGCATCGTGTTCTACCTGGCCCAGCGGCTCGGCAACCTGTACGTCAACCACGTGATCGGCTCGAACGCGGCGTACGGCGCTCTGGCCCTGCCGCTGGCGCTGCTGGTGTGGATCTACTTGATGACCCGCGTGATCATGCTGATTGCCGCGTGGACCAAGGAAGCCACCCTCGACGCCCACGCCGCCGAGGAAGCCGAACAGGAGGCCGTTGCCGGTCCGGCGGAGATCGAGCCCCTCCTCCTCGGCCCGCCCGGTAAGCGCTACAAGGTCATCCCCATCCCGAGCCGCAAGGCCGACACCGTCGCCGTCGCGGCCGGCACCGTCCTGGGCATCACCGTCACCGCCCTCGCTGTCCAGGCCGCCCGCGCCTTCCGTGTGATCCGCACCCGCTGACGCCACGCGCTCAGTGGCGGCCGGCGCTCAGTGGCGGCGGCGACGTAGTGTTCGGGGGCGGCGGAGGAAGAGGCCGAGGAGCAGGACGGGCGGGGCCGCGTAGGCCCAGTCGGGGATGCGGAAGGCGAGTGACTTGACCGCCTGGCCGGGGTTGAGGGCGGTGCGGGCCTGCGACGCGCCCGTCGTACTGGAGTTGCGAGTGGTCGCGGGCTGGGACTTCGGCTGGGCTTTCGGGGGCTGCCCGGTGGCGGGCTTGACCAGCGCGCCGACCGGCTTGAGTTTGCCGTAGTTCGTGAACGTCCAGGTCAGCAGCTTGCTTGCGTCCTCGGTGATGCCGTGCGGCGAGTTCATCATCGTCACGACCAGCGTGTGCCCATTGCGTCGCGCGGCGCCGACGAACGTGTTCCGCG
This sequence comes from Kribbella sp. NPDC048915, assembly GCF_040649595.1. Taxonomy (NCBI): domain Bacteria; kingdom Bacillati; phylum Actinomycetota; class Actinomycetes; order Propionibacteriales; family Kribbellaceae; genus Kribbella; species Kribbella sp. NPDC048915. Next base: position 19,488 of record NZ_JBEZFT010000101.1, read on the forward strand.
CGAGCGTGGTGTAACCCGTCTTCACGCCGAGCGCGCCGTCGTAGTTGAACAGCAGCTTGTTCTGGTTCGCGACCTGGTACGTGCCCTTGTTCCCGACGTTCGGGAAGTTCGTGTACTTCGTCGCGGCGTACTTCGCGAAGTCCGGCCGCTTCAGCCCGGCGCGCGCGAACAACGCCAGGTCGTACGCGCTGGAGTACTGCCCGTCGGCGTCCAGCCCGGTCGGGTCGGTGACCGTGGTGTCGAGCGCGCCGAGCTCCTTGGCCTTGGCGTTCATCCGCCGGATCGTCGCCTTGACGCCACCCTGGTCGTGCATGCACAGCGCGTTGACGGCGTCGTTCCCGGAGGCCAGGAACATGCCTTCGAACAGCTGGTCGACGGTGTAGCGCAGGCCCGGGTACACCCCGACCTTGCTGCCGATGATGCCCGCGTCGGCGTCCGTCCCGACGACCGGGTCGGTCTTCTTGAGCCGGGGGAGCAGCACCAGAGCGGTCAACGTCTTCAGGGTGCTGGCCGGGCGCAGCTTCGCATGCGGCGCCTTGGCCGCGAGCACCTGCCCGGTGTCGACATCGGCCACGACGTACGCCGACGCCTGGACGGCCGGCGGCGTCGCGCCGGAGGCGACGACCGTCGGCTTCGCCGTCAGCAGCTCGCCGCCGACCGGGCCTTGGGCGGCCTGGGCGGCGGCGGTCGCTGTCAGAGGGCCGGCGACCACCAGTGCGGTGGTCGCGCAGGCCGTCAGAAGCAAACGCATCGGCGGCACTCTAGTTGGCCGACGGTGCAGATGTCACAGGTGGGTCTCATCCCCGCTTTCAGGCCCGCTCTCAGGCCCGGTAGGCGGTCCACATGTTGCTGATCCGCGTGGACTGCCCGGGGGTGAACTGGTTGTAGCAGGAGTCGTAGGAGTAGTCCATGTAGTTGTGGATCGGGTCCACCCCCGGCAGCGAGCAGGAGTCCCGTCCGGTCGGGCAGCCGCTCGACGGGCTGCTCTGCGCGGGCGTGTCGGCGACCGAGTCGTTCGTGCTCGTGCAGCCGCCCTGGAACGTGTGGTACAGCCCGAACCAGTGACCGGCCTCGTGGGTCGCGGTCTTACCGAGGTTGTAGTTGGTCGCCGAGCCGCCGGGCAGCGAGCTGTACTGCACCCGGATACCGTCGATCTTCGGGTTGCTCGCGTAGTCCCACGGGAAGGTCGCGATCCCGAGGTACGAGAAGTCGACCAGCCAGATGTTCAGCGCGTTCTTGCCGCCCTGACGGGTCTGCGAGCGGTACTGCGTGCTCTGCTGGTCGCGATGCCAGCGGTCGTTGTAGAACCGGTCTACACCTGCCAGGTAGAACGAGAACCCGGTGTTCGCGGCCTGTGACGACTCCTGGCCGGCGAAGTTCTGGTTCAGCTCGGCGATCTGCTGGTTGATCTGCGTCTGGGTGACGTCACCGGCACCCGACTTGCTCAGCATCACGTGGATGTACACCGGGACGCTGGCCGAGGCGAGCGTGCCGGCCTTGGGCGCGACCCCGCGCTTGGACTTCAGGATCTGCGCGGTCCGGGCCTCGATGGCCTGCTGCTCGGCTGCCGACAGTTCCCGGTGGTCGGCGCCGTGGCCACCACGGGCCGCGGAACCTTCCTCCGGCGTGAAACAGGCCGCCTTCGCGACCTCGTCGACAGGCACCTGAGCGGTCGCCTGCCCACCGAGCGGACTGAACGCCAACGCGGACCCGGCCAGCAGAACGGCCAGCGCGCGCGGACGGGTAACGAAAGATCGCATAGCAATCCTCCACAAATCGGGCCACTTGGGCGGTGCGGCCGAATCCCGCGATTTTCCCCACCGGGCCGATACCTGCCAACCCATTCCCTGACCCCCTGGTGCCACGGCACCATCGCGCCTCGCCGGCTCAGCGCCTGAATCGATCGGTGAACAGGCAACGAGTTGACCGGGCCGACCGAACGCTGTCGCCATCCTGAGTCTTGCCAGTTACCGAACGATCGATGAGGCGGTGAGTAGTGCGCCGGGGGACCCCGCGCGCGGGAGATTGCGTGATCTGGGAGGGGAATATTGATGGGAGTGGCGCAGGGTGGCCGACGCTGACGAGTTGTCGGCGGCGGGCGAGGCGACGCGGTGGAAGCCGGCTCCCGGGGGCTGCAGGTTGAGCTGGACTACTTGCCTGGTCGCCGAGGAGGTGGGAAGCAGCGGGGCGTTCGCCGGTGCCATCGCGCTCCCGTCCGGTGCTGGCGTGTTGCAGGCGACGCCGCGGTTGTCGCAGTACCGGGGCGAGGTCGTAGGCCGGATCTTCGAAGCGCCGGCGCCTGTGCTGCTTGACGAGGTGCCTGTCTGCTTGACGAGGTGCCTGTGCTGCTTGACGAGGTGCCTGTCTGCTTGACGAGGTGCCTGTGCTGCTTGACGAGGCGTCCGTGCTGCTTGACGAGGCGTCCGTGCTGCCCGACGACGCTCGTGGCCAGACGGCTTCAAACGCTTCAAACTCGTTGACGAGTCTCTGCGCTGTATTTCAATCGAAGCTATGCCTCGGGGTCGCAACGCAACTGGTTGGCGGCTCCGACGAGTCGCCCAATTGGCATCGAATCCCAGGCGAAGCTCGTTGAATCGACCGAGTGGTAGAACCTGGTGAGGCGATCAGCGTCGGCGGTGGCCGAGCGTCACCCAACGCGCGTCGATGGCCTGACGTTGCAGGCGGAGCCGGACGGGGCATAGCCACCGCCGCTGGGGCGTCGCCACCGGACTTGGGCCGTGGCGGGGAGCTCTTGTGGAGGGCACGTTGGCGTTCGCGGTTCACTGCACCCGCCGCAGCGCCGCGGTTCGCACACTCGACAGTGCGAACCGCGGGTGATCGTTGGCCGGATCGAGTTGCTCGAGGTACCACTTCAGCATCGCCGATCAGCCCAACGGAGTTGCCAAAACATCCGCTCAGCCAAACCCACTTGCATGCCAGCTGCTGCCCAGCTCATCCGCCACTTTGAGATCGCCCGTGATCGCAACTATGCCGCCGATCGTGTCCGCATCCGCGTGAGCCGGGGTTCCCAACGGTTGCTGCAAGCAACTATGTGCGCAGTCTCTACACCGGTGCCCGCGTGCGGCACGTCTCCAGCGAAGAGTTCACAAACGACTTCATCAACGCGATCCGCGACGACAAGGCGTCCCAGTTCCAGCGCCGGTACCGCGATGTCGACGTCCTGCTGATGACCAGCAGCACCGAGATGGTGCGCGGAGCTTCAGGCGCTGGCTCGCACGCTGTTTGAACCGTCCCGGGTTTGATGCACCCTCGGTTATGTGAGTGCGACCGGTGGGTCGTCTCGGGTTTGTGCATGGTAGTCGGCCTCGGCTTCGGCGGGTGGGCGTCGGTCGGGGCGGTACATGAGCCTGGTGGTGTTGTACCAGTGGATCCAGTCGGCGGTGATGGCCTCGAGGTTGGCGAGGCTGGTGAGTGGTCCGCGGCGAAATGGTGAGTCGTTGCGGATGCATTCGGTCTTGTAGAGCCCGATGGTGGTCGCGGCCAGGGCGTTGTCGTAGGCGTCACCGACTGATCCGATCGACGGGCTGAGACCATGCAGTTGCAGGGTCTCGGTGAGGTGCACCGATGTGTATCGGGACCCTATCGGGGTGATGAATGACCTTGTTTTGCAGGGTGTTCAGCGATCTGCCTTGCCTGGCGCGGAGTGCCGCGGCTTGGGCGATGGCGCGTTCGACGAACGCGGTGTGCTTGGACGTGGAGCACTGCCAACCGGCGATGAAGCCGGCGAAGGCGTCGATCACGAAGGCTGTGTAGGCGAACGCGCCGCTGGTCGGCCGCACGTAGGTGAGGTCCGCGACCAGCAGCCGGTTCTGTGCCGGCACCCGGAACCGCCGGTTGACCAGGTCCGGTGCCCGGGTCGCGGCCGGGTCCGGGATCGTGGTGCGTGGCTTCTTCGCGCGGGTCGCACCCCGCCAGCCGTGCGCCTTCATCACCCGCTGCACGGTGCAGCGCGCGACCTGGATGCCCTCGCGGTTCAGGTGGGCCCACATCTTCAGCGACCCGTACAGCGACCCGTAGAGCGACTCCGGCGCCCGTCGGCCGTGCTCGTCGGGCTCGTCAGGCTCGTAATAGCGGCCGGCACCTTGGTCACGGCCAGCTCCCACAGCGCACGTTTCGACGGCGCCCGCCGTGCCCAGGCGTAGTAGGTTCTCGGGGCGATCTGGCAGCCGTGCCCAGTCAGCGCACGGCAGATCGGAGCGACCCCGAACCGAGCCTTGTGCTCGGCCTTGTGCTCGGCCCTGTGCTCGGTGATGAACCGGCAGATCACCGCTGTCGCGGGTCGCTGTCCCGCACGAAGAAACTCGTCGCCGCCTGCAAGATCTCAATCGTCTGTTCCAGCTCGGCGTTCTTGCGCTTCAGCTCCCGGATCTCCCGCGCCTGCGACGTCGACACCCCCTCGGCCTCACCAGCGTCGACCGCGGCCTGGCGAACCCAGCGCCGCAACGTCTCCGCCGTCATCCCGAGCCGGCCCGCGACCGTGCTGATCGCCTCCCACTCACTGGCGTAATCACCCCGGTGCTCGGTCACCAACGGCAACCGAACGGGCCTTACCCCCGGTTCGTGGACACGGGTGGTCGATTACGCCGCTGACGGGAGGGTAGCGGGGTAGAGGGTTTCGTAGGTGTTCGGGGAGTGGT